>NZ_JBAKFX010000034.1:0-45872 GCF_037577855.1 Dethiothermospora halolimnae
AACTCTTCGTCATCTACCATATCTGCTTTGTTTAAGAATACTACTATTTGAGGTACTCCTACCTGTCTTGATAATAGGATATGCTCTCTTGTTTGTGGCATTGGACCATCTGCTGCCGATACAACTAAGATAGCTCCATCCATCTGTGCTGCTCCTGTGATCATGTTCTTTACGTAGTCAGCATGGCCTGGACAGTCAACGTGAGCATAGTGTCTGTTTTCTGTTTCATACTCAACGTGAGCTGTTGCTATTGTGATTCCTCTTTCTCTTTCCTCTGGAGCTTTATCTATGTTATCAAATGCTACTGCTTCTCCTGATCCTTCTCTGTTGTTTAATACTGTTGTTATTGCTGCTGTTAATGTTGTTTTACCATGGTCAACGTGTCCTATTGTTCCTATGTTAACGTGTGGTTTATTTCTTTCAAATTTTGCTTTACCCATCTTTATTCCTCCTTAATATTTATACTTTTTTAGAAAACTTATCCGGGTGTTTCTTTATGTACTATTTAGAAACACATTAATGGAGCCCACGACCGGACTTGAACCGGTGACCTCTTGCTTACCATGCAAGTGCTCTACCTGCTGAGCTACGTGGGCATTGATACCACTGCCTATAATTTTACTATTTTCATAAGCCATTGTCAATAACAAAATTATGTATAACTCTTTTCTATAACTCCCTAACCTCTAAGTACCTCTCTAACTTCCTCTTTACTCTTTGAAGAGCATTATCTATGGACTTCACATGTCTATCCAAATCGACAGCAATCTCTTGATAAGATTTCCCTTGAAGATAGGACATTAGCACTTCCCATTCTAGATCACTTAATATTTCACCAATTTTACTTTCAATGTGTCTTAATTCTTCTCTGCTAATTATAAGCTCCTCCGGGTCTGTAATCTTCACCCCAGACAACACATCTAACAGGGTTCTATCTGATTCTTCATCATAAATAGGTTTATTAAGAGAGACATAAGAATTAAGGGGAATATGTTTCTGCCTTGTAGCAGTTTTGATAGCAGTAATTATTTGCCTAGTTATACAAAGTTCTGCAAAGGCTTTAAAGGAACTAAGCTTGTCCTCTTTGTAGTCTCTAATAGCTTTATATAATCCTATCATCCCTTCTTGGATTATATCTTCCTTATCTGCTCCTATTAAAAAATACGATCTAGCCTTAGCTCTAACAAAGTTTTTATATTTTTTAATAAGATACTCTAAAGCCATAGGATTGCCGTTTTTGGCTTCTTCAATAATTTCCTCATCTTCCATCATATCGTAAGTATTTGTTATAATTCCATTATGTACACCTAAGCCCACCAGCATCCCCTCCAGCATTTATTAAGTATAAAACCATATTTTTATTATACATTATGTATAATCGCCCAGTCAAGCTAAATCACTGATTATTTCGCCATTTGTTAAGTTTTTCAATTAACTCATCATCAAGCCTACCCATAATCATATCATTGGTTTCATTTTTCCTGATATTCTTCCTTTCCATCCTTTTTTTTGCATTTTCCACTTCAATCTTAAGCTCTCTAGCAGATATTCTTGTTCCACCCCTACCTAAAACTATTTGTTGTTCAACCCAGTCAGAGGTGGCCACCCTAACTTTCTTTCTTTTACCTATTTTATCTATCTGTCTTTCTATATACTGATCTGCTGTTTCTCTTTGTTTAGTGTATACAACATTGACCCCTTTAATATTCTCTTTCTTCTCTATACTTCCCTTTACCAAGTGGGCATCATAAACAATAGTTACATCAATTCCAGTATAAGCTTGATACTCTGCCATTATTTCTATTAACTCATTTCTAGATGCGTCTAAATCAACCTTTGTTAATGATTTTAGATTATTCCACGCATTAATAATATTATATCCATCAACAAACAAATACTCTTTCATCTTTGATTTCATATTACCACCTAAGTTCGCTGTCTTAATATTTCATAGGTAATCACCGATGTGGCTACTGAAGCATTTAGTGACGAAACTTTCCCTTTCATTGGTATTTTAATTAAAAAATCGCATTTTTCTTTAACTAATCTACCTATCCCTTTCCCTTCATTTCCTATTACAAGACCTATAGCTCCCTTTAAATCTTTATCGAAATAGTAGTCCTCTCCATCCATATCTGCTCCATATATCCAAAGACCCTTATTTTTAAGTTCATCAATTGCATAGCCTATATTTGATACTTTAACCACAGGCAAATATTCTATGGCTCCTGCCGAAGTCTTAGCAACAGTAGAAGTTAACCCAACCGACCTTCTTTTGGGTATTATTATTCCATGGGCTCCGGCACATTCAGCTGTTCTCATTATTGCTCCTAGGTTATGGGGGTCTTCTATCTCATCTAATATAATTATAAAAGGGGCTTCATTTCTTTCTTCTGCTCTTTTCATTATATCATCCAATGTCTTATACTTATATGCAGAAGCAATAGCAATTACTCCTTGATGATTTGTATTTGCCATCTCATCTAATTTATTTTTATTTACATATTGTATAGGTATTCCCTTATCCTTAGCCATTCCCACTATCTTTTTTATAGACCCTTTATTTTCTCCCTTCGATAATAAAATCTTTTCTATCTCTCTTCCCGACTTAAGGGCCTCTATAATAGGATTTCTTCCCCCAATTAGGTTTTGTTTATTCATATGTATCAACTCCTTATTTTTAATAAATATTCCTGTATATCTTTAAAGGAACTACAGGATTTATTTAAATGAATTTTTTTCTTACCTCTTCTTGTTTTCCACAACTTAATTTCCCTTCTTTACATTTACCAAATACGCAAGAGGGATGAGCCTTATTATATAGTATCTCTGATAAGCTTTTTAATATCATAAGTTTTTCAGTAGATAACTCTCTAATTTCCCATTGTGCATTTTCACAGACCCTTTCAGATAACATAGCAATGTCCATTCTAGCATTGGACGAAATAACCAACTTTACCTGATCACAGTTTAAAATAAAAGGTAATGCTTTATCTTGTCCATATTTGTTTAATATATACATCCTAAAATCTTTAGTTTCATTAGCCAAACTTAGAAACTCTTCTTCAAATTTCGAAGTTCTAATAGTAGGTGGTATTAATATTTTTCTTCCCCTATCCTTTATTAGGTTACTGAAATCTTCCCTATGATTTTTCGATAGTCTATGTCTTATTTGTTGATGATAAGTAACCATACTACACATCATTCCGAAAGTTGTTCTAGCCTGTTCTGAAATACTATCATGACCATAACCTAATACCCTTTTAACAACCCCACTAGCATTCTTTCTAGCTTCATCTCCCCACTTTGTTAAAATTTGAGAAGGCGTTGATGATTGTGTACTAGTTAATGCTCCTAAGCCTACTTTAACATCCAGGTCTTCAAACTTGCTTAATAGTACCATTTTATTTTCATTATCAATTTTTTTTAAATCTTCTGAGTAAAATTTCTCTATTAATTCTTTATTATTATCACTATTATAACTTTCTGGTAGTAATTTTATTAAATTTACAGGTAACTTTCCCCTTATTTCTTTTCTAAATTCATTAAATATACTATAGTATTTTTTATCATTGATTAAATAAAATAAATCAAATAACTTGTCCGCCGTCATGGCAACAGCCAAGTTTGTCTTAGTGGCTAATGGTAATATATACCGTGCATCTTCTACTGGAACTCCATATTTATAATTTCCAATTTTAGGTCGCCCCTTGAAATCTCCTTCTTTTAATTCTGACATTCTAATATACAAGTCAAATACCCTATTCAATAGTTCTTTTGATTTTTCAGTATCCTCTTTAGACAACTCCGGCAGAATGTATGCATCTTCCCCCATAGTTACATACCTTTGACTTTGTTGAACATAAGAATCTTTCAACTCACATAAAAGTGTGCTTTGGATTCTATCGATCCCTTCTATAACAAATGAAATATTTATTGTCTTTAGTGTCTCTTTTATGCTTCTTTCATCTACCTCATTTATCCTATTTATATCAATCCAATTATTTATCCTATCTAATCCTGTATCTTCAAAATTAGTAATTTTCATATTTTTATTCTCCTCATAACATTTATTTTTTAATAAAGTATAAACTGTATTTAATTTTAAATACTAACATTAATATTAAAGTATGTTCAATGTGAATATCTAAACTTACTTCTTCTATTAATGATGCTACACTTCGTTATCTTAATAAACATTTTAACTTACTTTAAAATATGTTATTTATGCTAATATTTTAGTTTATTAAAGCTATTATTTGAGTCTAACAATGATCTATGGGTAAGTCGTTGTTAGACTCAAATAACTCTATTTTTCCTCTATAATAATATCAAAAATATCAAATATTCTATCAAACTCTTCCGTCAAGTACAAAAATCCTATTAATGTTTCAAATCCTGTAGCATACTTATAATCGGATATATTGGCATTTTTAGGAACCGAAAGAGACTTGGCATTTCTCCCCCATTTCACAATGCCCCACTCTTCCTCTGTAAGATTTTTTTCTAATGAAAAAACTATACCGGCCTGAGCCTTTGCCTTAACATATTTTATAGCCTTTTTATGAAGTTTATTTACAGAAACATTATTATTAGTCAAAAGATATGTTCTTACTAAGACCTCATACACCGAGTCTCCTAAATAAGCTAATTGTAGTGGGGATAACATTCTAGCATCCCTTTTATCATAACTCTTATCAACTTTAGTTATCTTTTTTAAAAAACTTTTATCCATAATTTCACCTAACTTCTTCTCCACTTTACTCCATCTGGAGTATCTTTTAGTAATATTCCTTTAGCTTCCAAATCATCCCTTATTTTATCAGCAAGTCCATAGTCTTTATTCTTTCTTGCCTCATTTCTCTTTTCTATAAGCCCTAGTATTTCCTCATCTAACATTTCTTCCTTTTTAGATAATAATCCTAATATACCACTTAACTCATTTAAAGTGTTATAAGTTTCTTCTACAACCTTCCTAGGACTTTTTTTAGATAAGTTAGAGTTTGAGTATCTTATTATTTCAAATAAGTATGACATGGCATCGGCTGTATTTATATCATCTTCCATACTTTCTAAAAACTTATTTCTATATGTGTTTATACTTTTAATTATTTCATTACTATCACTGTCTAACTCTTTATCTTCGCAAACTTCTAATAAATCCTCAATATTCTTTTTACCATTATATAATCTGTCAAGACCATTCTTAGACTGAATAACAACATCTCTACTATAATTTACTGGTTTCCTATAATGGGCTGATAATATAAAGAATCTTAACACTTCTAAGTCAAACTCTTCACTTACTCCCCTAACTGTAAAGAAGTTTTTCTTTGATTTTGACATCTTCTTATCTTGTACATTTATCATTCCATTATGGAGCCAATAATTTGCAAAGGGTTTTCCCGTTAGACATTCACTTTGTGCCACTTCATTTTCATGATGGGGAAATTGCAAATCTTCCCCTCCAGCATGAATATCTATTGTATCCCCAAGATATTTTTTAGCCATAACTGAACATTCTATATGCCAACCTGGTCTACCCTTTCCCCAAGGACTATTCCATGAAGGTTCACCTGGTTTCTCCTTTTTCCATAGGGTAAAGTCCATAGGATCTTTTTTCTCTGAGTTGACTTCTATTCTGGCACCGGACACTAGATCCTCTAAGTTTTTCTTTGATAATTTACCATAATCCTTATACTTTGAAATATTAAAGTAAACATTTCCATCTACATTATAGGCATAACCTTTATTTTCAAGTTTCTTTATAAACTCTATTATTTCACTTATATTTTCGGTTGCTCTAGGATGATTAGTTTCATCCTCCTTTAAAAGTAATCCCTCAGCATCTTCAAAGTATTCTTCTATAAATCTATCGGCTACTTTTTTTACTGTAGTATTTTCTGCATTAGCTTCATTTATCATTTTATCATCTATATCTGTAAAATTAACTAAGTAATCAACATCATATCCTTTATATTCAAAATATCTTCTTAATGTATCAAATACAACCAAAGGTCTAGCATTTCCCACATGAATATAGTTATATACGGTGGGTCCGCAAACATACATTGTTACCTTATTTTCATTAATTGGCTTAAAGTCTTCTTTCTTCTTAGTCAAAGTATTATAAAGTTTCATCATTATCTCTCCCTTCTAATTTTTCAATATATCCTTCTAACCTTCTAATCCTATTTTTCATGCATATCAACTCTTGGTTAATAGGGTCAGGTAATTTTACTTGATCTAAATCTATGCCATCATGAACTTTCCTAATTTTTATATTATCTTTTACAACAATTCTTCCTGGAATACCTACCACTGTACAATTTTCAGGTATCTCCTTAAGAACCACTGACCCAGCTCCTATTTTCGAGTTATCTCCTACTTTAAATGGTCCCAGTACCTTGGCCCCACTACTTATAACTACATTATTACCTATTGTAGGATGTCTTTTTCCCACTTCTTTTCCTGTTCCCCCTAGGGTAACTCCTTGATATATTGTAACATTATTTCCTATTTCCGCGGTTTCACCTACTACCACTCCCATTCCATGATCTATAAATACCCCTTCTCCAATTTTAGCTCCTGGGTGAATTTCTATTCCAGTTAAAAATCTAGCTAAATTAGATATAATTCTTGCCAATGTAAATAGTCCTTTTTTATAAATCCAATGGGATAGTCTATGGATAATCACAGCATGAAGTCCCGGATAACATAATAATATTTCTATCTTGCTTTTAACTGCTGGGTCCCGTTCCTTTACGGCCTCAATATCTTTTTTTATTTTACCGAACATAATTCTTCCTCCTAAACCATTATAACAAATTTATAAATACTAAGATTATTTCTATACCCTCTTTTTTTATTTTTAATTATTTTTATAGGCCAAAAAAAATATAGCCGTCTCTATATATAGAGACGGCTAATTCCGCGGTTCCACTCTAGTTAGGTTACCCTCACTTTATAGGATATAACGTTCCCAAACGATTAGTCCTACTATTTTTCAGACAATAGTTCAAAGGTGCACTTCAATTTATCAGTGACTTGATATCATTCTCAGCCAATGATGATACCTCTCTGTAAATTTAATAAATCTACTTTACCTTTTCATAACCTTTTATAATATATTATTTTCTACATAGTTTATGCGATTTAGTATATTTTGTTTCCCTAAAATTAAAATTATATTTGTCATCTCAGGCCCATGTAGTTGTCCACTAAGGGCTACCCTGACTGGCATAAATAAATTTTTCCCCTTTATTCCAGTCTTTTTCTTTAATACTTTAAATATAGAATTAGCAAACTCTTCATCTACTTCATCTATACCCTCTAATTCCTCTTTAAAAGCATTTAATAGTTCAGGAACCTGTTCTCCCTTTATCATTTCTAATGCCTTATCATCCTCTGGATCCATTTTATCTTTAAAGAAAATATCCACTTTATCTGTTATTTCCTTCATATATGATAAACTCTCTTGCACTGTTTCTACTATTTTCTGAATCCAATCATATCTATTTTCCACATCTTCTTCTGTTATATAGTTAGCATCTTTTAAATAAGGTATAGCAAGGTCTGTAACAATTTTGGAATCCAGTTCTTTTATATGCTGACCATTTACCCAGTTTAATTTATCTTTGTCAAATACTCCACCTGTTTTCGATACTCGGTCAAAGGAAAACTCATCTATAAGTTCATCCATTGTAAATATTTCCTTTGTAGTATCGGGACTCCATCCTACTAGGGCTAAGTAATTTACAAGACCTTCAGGAAGATATCCCTTTTCCTTAAAGTCCCCAACTGCCACATCACCTTGTCTTTTACTTAATTTCTTTTTATCCTTATTTAAAACAGTTGGAAGGTGAACGTATTTGGGAGGTTCCCATCCAAATGCTTCATATAGGCATATATGTTTAGGTGTTGATGGTAACCATTCGTCTCCCCTAACAATATGGGTTATTTCCATTAAATGATCATCTACAACAACAGCAAAGTGATATGTTGGAAAACCATCGGATTTCATTAATACCTGATCATCCATATCCCTAGTATTTATGGTTATATCTCCCCTAACTATATCATGGAACTTAACATCCTTTGCTGCTGGAAGCTTAAGTCTTATTGTGTATTTTTCTCCTGCCGCTATCCTCTTTTTAGCCTCTTCTATATCTATGCTTCTACAAAAGCCATCATACCTTGGAATTTTACCTTGGGATTTCTGTTCCTCTCTAATTTTATCTATTCTTTCCTTAGTACAGAAACAATAGTATGCATGACCCTTTTCTATTAATTTTTCTATATATTCATTATATATATCAAGTCTCTCTGACTGAACGTATGGTCCATAATCGCCTTTTTGTACTATCTTATCATCTTCAATAAATACTCCCTCATCATGGGTCACACCGGCCCATTCCATGGATTCTATTAAATTTTCAATAGCTCCTTCTACATATCTACTTCTATCAGTATCTTCTATTCTCAGTATATATTTACCACCTTGTCCCTTAGCAAATAAATAATTATATAAAGCTGTCCTCAAACTACCTATATGTACATATCCTGTTGGACTAGGAGCAAATCTTACCCTTATATCAGACATATAGTAACCTCCCTGTATCTAATTTTTATATATCAAATGTGTTGATTGAACTTATATCTTTTTATATTTGTATATTATATACTACATAGTTGACTGTATCAAGATTATAGACAATAAATTTATATTTTACCCTAAAATATTTCCTATCCATGTAAGTATTCCTTCAAATATTGACTTTATAAAGTTAATTATTTTAGTAAAAAATGATTCTTCATCTTTCTTATTTTCAGATATATTATCTATTCCATCTGAAATTTCATTTATTTGCTTTTTTATATTATTTAAGTCTAAATTTAACTTTGATATACCCTTCATTAACTCTGCTATTTCATCTATCTGTTCATCAGCTAATTTTATATTTAAGTTGCCGCTTATTTTAATTATAATTTCTTTTATATCTTTTTCTTCCTTCACTCTATTTTCTATAACTTCTTCTTTAACTTCCCGTATTAGCTTCATAGACTTTTCTTTTCCTATATCCTTAGCCAATGTTCCTGTTTTTGCTATCTCTTCGTTGGCTATTTCTTTTCTTTCTTCGGATATATTTTTATTGGTTATATTCTCAAAGCCCTTTATTATCCCCGTTAATGCTGCAGTCCCAGAAACACTAACAGGAGCTGCTATTTTAACCTTTGCATTTTTTACACCGGCAGTTATAAGGGCATTTCTATACATACCCTCTGTTATCCAGCTTATATTATATGTTTCAATATTCATACCTTCACCAGCTCTTAGTACCTTTACATAGGCACAGGATATAGACTTAGTCCCTATTAAACTATTATCTATATATTTACCTAAATACTTTTTCTCTTCATCATTACTAACCCTTACTATTCTTATGTGGTCCTTGGCATTAAAAAAGTTGAGTATTTCTTTTTCCTCTTTTATAGTTAAATCTTCACCTAGGCTTATCACCGAATTATCAAAGCTATCACCATAGGAAATCCCACTTAATAAAATTATAATTATAATTAATATAGATAGTCTTTTCATAAGTCATAACCTCCATTAAAAATTCTTTATTATGAAGTAAACTACTAAAAGTAATAAAATATGAACTATCCACCAGCCTATTGATAGAAACCTAAATCTATCTAATAATATCTTTTTGTCCTTTTTTTCTTCCTCCACTTATAAATCCTCCTAATTTAACTTTCCCTTATTTTTCACATAAAAACAGGGAGATATACAAAACATTATTAGGTAACACTTTTTTCTCTATTGAATAAATATAATCTGGGATAAATTTCAAAGGTAAAAGTGAATTGGAGGTTCTATAATATGAATAATTTCTTCATGACAACAAGAATTTTAAATCCTAAAAAGGATTTAGGGTTGGAGATATATCGAAAAAATGAATATAAGAAGGGGGATATAAACCCAAAATATAAAAAGAAATAAAGGGTTGGGGGATTACGAATCCCCCAACAACTCAGAATTAAAACTAAGACTCAATCTCAAACTTAAACTCAAAAGGGTCTGAACTTGATATTCAGACCCTTTTACTAATTATATATCTAATCCTTGACTTTTAAATACTTCTTTTACCTTTCCAAGTACTTCTTCTGATTTAATCTCTATCTTTTCCCCTTCTCCTCTTATAACAAACTCAACAATATTTTCATTTGCCTTTCTGCCTACTGCTATTCTTATAGGAATACCTATAAGCTCTGCATCTGTAAATTTAACTCCTGCCCTTTCCTTTCTATCATCTATTAATACCTCAATTCCCTTTGATGATAATTCTTTATATAATTTTTCTCCCAATTCCATCTGATCTTCTTTTTTTGCGTTTATAACTGTAACTACAGCATGATATGGAGCTACAGATAATGGCCATATAATTCCCTTATCATCATGATATTGTTCTATAATAGCAGCCATGGTTCTTGATATTCCAACACCATGGGATCCCATGTATATTTTTTGAGCCTTGCCATTTTTATCAAGATAAGTAGCATTTAATGCATCACTATACTTAGTTCCCAATTGGAATATATTGCCTACTTCATTTCCCCTATCCATCTTTAAGCTACTACCACATTTAGGACATTTATCCCCTTCTCTAACTAGCAATAAATCTTCAACTATTTCACCATGAAAATCCCTATTATAGTTAACATTTTTTATATGATAGTCTGTTTCATTTCCTCCAACTATAAAGTTCTTCATATTAGTAACTCGCTTATCAACTATAACTCTAACCTCATCACTAATAGCTATAGGTCCTGCAAATCCAACATTAGCACCGGTTACCCTTTTTATGGTCTCCTCATCAGCAAGTTCAAGTTCATGTTCTGGTATAGCTAAATGCTTAAGTAATTTCACTTCATTTAACTCCCTATTTCCTGGTATAAGTACAGCTAGAACTTCATCTTTCCCTTGGTATATTAAAGTCTTTACAAAGTTCTCTGATGGAATATTAAAAAATTCTGTAAGTTCTTCTATTGTTTTAATGTTTGGTGTTGATACTTTTTCCTTTTCTAGTTCTTTACTATCACTTACCTCTATTTTATACTCACAAATGGCTTTTTCGTCAGTAGCTGCATAATCACAGTCACCACAATAGGCTATTTCACTTTCACCTACCACAGACATGGCCATGAACTCATGGGAATCACTCCCTCCCATAGCTCCTGAATCTCCTTCAACTACTCTAAAATCTAAGCCACATCTTGTAAATATGTTCTCATATGCTCTCCACATATCCCTATAGGATTCTGTCATACCTTCTTCATCCATATCAAAGGTATATGCATCCTTCATAATAAATTCTCTACATCTCATAAGACCGAACCTAGGTCTTTTTTCATCCCTATATTTTGTTTGTATTTGATAAAGATTTAAAGGTAATTGTTTATATGACTTTAACTCATCTTTTATAAGGTCTGTAAAAATCTCTTCATGGGTTGGGCCTAAACAAAACTCCCTTTCATGTCTATCCTTTAACTTAAACATTTCAGGTCCAAAATCATCCCATCTTCCACTTTCTTTCCATAACTCAGATGGTTGTATTGCTGACATAAGTAATTCCTGAGATCCTATATTATCCATTTCTTCCCTAACTATATTTTCAATTTTCTTCATAACCCTATAACCTAAAGGTAAATATGAATATACTCCCGAAACTAGTTTTCTTATCATGCCTGCCCTTAGAAGATATTTATGACTTGGTAGTTCTGCCTCTGAAGGCACTTCCCTTAATGTTGGCATATAAAGCTTTGACATTTTCATTTTACATTCTCCTTTCTTTTTATAAAACAAAAGTCCCTAAGTCTTTTGACTTAGGGACGAATTATCCGCGTTACCACCCTACTAGATTATAAAATATAATCCACTTAATTAAAATAACGGTAAATAACCGTCTAGACCTAATGATCTCAGTCTAGAAGCTCCGGGGCGGGTTCAGTATCTAGAGGAGCAGAAATCTCTCAGCCTAGGATTTCATCTCTGTGGATCATAGATACTTACTATTTCCCTTCAACGCATTTTATATATTATTTTATGACTATTTTATACTAGAACTAAAAACTTTGTCAATGTTTTTAATTTCTAAATATAACCGATTCTTTTCTAAACATTCTAACTGTAAAGGTTAAAGCTACTACTATATAAATCACAGTCCAGCCCGATACTATTAAAATATCTTTAATATTAAATACAGAAACAATAGCCTGCTTTATAATAGCTATAACATTTACCACCGGTATGTGAAAATAGTGATCTGGTATTGCTTTACCATCTAAATACATTGTAAAGTATGCAGGTATCATAGCTATTATTGTTATAGGTGCAGAATATGTTTGGGCCTCTTTAAAGTTTCTTGCATAGAAACTTATGGCAAGCTCTATGGCTCCAAATATTAGTGCTAATCCCAAACATAATAGGGCTATTACTATTATAGATTCTATTGTTAAAATAGCACCACTTCCTGTAAATGTAGGATCAATTTTACTAGCAATACCAAAACCTATTAATGCTGCTATGGTTCCCATAAGTCCTGCTATAACAACTGCAAAGTATTTTCCAAGTAGCAATGATAGTCTATTTGCTTTAGTGGTTAATAAGGGCTCTAGGGTCTGTCTTTCCTTTTCCCCTGCGCCTAGGTCTACTGCAGCTCCTAGTCCTCCCACAGCTGACCATATGGCAAGTAACATAGGAAGAATCATAGAGAGGATCATAAGTCCCATACCATCATCTTCTTGCTCTACAGAAACCGTCTTCATTTGAATATTAATTGGTTTAAGAATCTCAGGGTCTACACCTAATTCACTTAACCTCTTTAAGGTTATACTCTGGGAGTATCCATTTATTATGCCATTAAGCTTAGAACTAGCTACATCTGATTTCATACTAGTTTGGTCGTATAATATTTCAATATCTCCACTTTCTCCATCTTTTATACTTTTATCGAAGTTTTTACCTATTTTAACTATGGCTTTTACGTCTAATTCAGCCAATGCTTCATCTTTATCATCTACATCTAATATATTAATCATTTCATTTTTATCTAGATAATCATATAACTCACTTTCCCCTTCATCAACTATAGCTATATCTATAGCTTCATTTCCTTCCCCTATAAAATCCGATGATCCAGAACCTATAACAAGGGCAAGAATAGGAAAAATAAGAATTGGTATAAGAATACTTGATATAATAGTCTTTTTATCCCTAAATGTATCTTTTAACTCTTTCTTTAGAACTATCCACATATATTTATTCATTTTGACCACCTACCAGTCTTATAAATATATCCTCTAATGCCATATTTTCATATTTGTTTTTAAGCTCCTCTATAGTTGCGATTTCAATTATCTCACCCTTATGTATTATCCCTACCACATCACATAATTTTTCAACTTCATTCATAGAGTGACTTGAGAATATAATTGTTTTCCCCTGGTCTTTTATTTTCCTTATAAAATCATGGACTAACCTTACAGCTGTCACATCTAAACCTGAAGTTGGTTCATCAAATAGCATAATATTAGGATCATGTACTATACTTCTAGCAATAGATACTTTTTGTTTCATACCTTTAGAGAATTTACCTGCCCTTCTATCTATATAGTCATCCATATCAAGCATTGTTGATAAAGTATTAATTCTAGATTCTATTTTTCTTTTGTCCATACCATTTAATAGACCAAAATACTCTATATTTTCTCTAGCGCTTAGTCTATCATAAAGTCCAGTTTCTCCTCCAAATAATATTCCTATTTGTCCCCTTACCCCTTCCGGATCTGTAACTAAATCAACACCATTTAGCTTAGCTGTACCATTTGTTGGCTTTAACATAGTAGCTAACATCCTAAGGGTTGTGGTCTTTCCTGCTCCGTTTTCTCCTAATAATCCAAATACGGTTCCTTTATTAACTTGAAATGAAACTTTTTTTACTGCATCTACATCTTTAAACTTTTTAGACAGGTTTTTAACTTCTATCATGGTGTACCTCCTGTATTTATAGTTAGCTGGGGGATTACGAATCCCCCAGCAACTGAAGTTATGAAATCCTTAATCCTTTAATAATTAAGAATTTAAGTTATATTTTTTTAAACTAAATTAAAAATCCTTATGTTTAATATACACTACTTCTTACATAATGTGCATACCGCTTGAGCTGATATGCCTTCTTCTCTACCTTCAAAACCTAATCTCTCACTGGTTGTAGCCTTCACATTAATATTATCTATATTCGTTTTTAATGCTTTAGATATACTATTTCTAATATCTTCTATAAAAGGGGCCAACTTAGGTTTTTGAGCTACTATTACACAGTCTAAATTGTTTATTTTATAATTCTTTTCATTCATTAAGTCATAAACCTCTTCTAGTAACTTTAAACTGGAAATCCCCTTATATTTTATATCTGTATCTGGAAAGTGTTTACCTATATCTCCTAATGCTAAAGCTCCCAATATACTATCCATAATAGCATGTAACAATACATCTGCATCAGAGTGACCTAAAAGTCCCATAGTATGGGGAATATCTATCCCCCCTAATATTAACTTTCTCCCTTCAACTAACTTATGTACATCATATCCTATACCAATTCTCAATATTACTCCCCCCCTTTAGCTATTAATTCTCCAAATTGTAAATCCTCAGGTGTTGTTATTTTTATATTATTATAACTTCCATTTATCATCTTTACCTCATAGCCTAGTCTTTCCACCAACATACTATCATCTGTAACTGATACACTATTTGCCATGCCATCCTTATATGCCTTTAAAATAAGATTATAATCAAAGGCCTGGGGGGTCTGAACTGACCAAAGATATTTTCTATTTGGGGTATCCTTTACATTACTATAACCATCTACTACCTTGATTGTATCCTTTGTGGGAACCCCTATAACACAAGCTTTATATTTTATAACCCCTTTAATGGCATCTGCTATATTAGCCCCATTAACAAATGGTCTGGCTCCATCATGGATAAGTACAATATCGCATTTATTATCCACCGCTATCAACCCATTATATACAGAGTCTTGTCTTTCTTCCCCCCCTTTTACTATTTTATTTACTTTGTGGAAACCATATTTATCAATTATATTATCCCTGCAATATTTTTTTTCCTCTTCTCTAGTTACAATTATAATCTCATCGATATAAGGACAGGAATTAAACTTATCAATAGTATGTGCCAGTATAGGCTTTCCTTTCAATAATATAAACTGTTTATTCATTCCTTTATCCATTCTCTTTCCCATACCAGCAGCAGGTATTATCACTGATATATATTTTCCTTTGTATGCCACTTTATCACCTCTTTTATCTTAATTTTATCATTTATATATTTCTACATCAGAAAAATCGAAAACTTCCTCTATAGTCAAATCAAAATACTTAGCAATTTTATATGCTAAAACTAAAGATGCAGTATATTTTTCACATTCTAACGAAGTAATAGTTTGACGGGTTACACCCACAGCTAGGGCAAGTTCTTCTTGGGATAACTTATGTTTCTTTCTTAATTCCTTTATTCTACTTTTCAAAAATATACCTCCTTAAATGATAAGTAGACTTTATATCTTAAGTATAGTTTCCTTTGCATTACTTGTCAAGTTTACTTTGCACATTGAACAAAAGAGACTTTGTGCCTTCTTTGTTCTGTTCAGGGTCCAAGGTACAGAGAGCAGAGAGTTAGACTAATAAAAGGAACCCTTGACTTAAGTCAAGGGTTCCTTTTATTAGTAAAAATTATTATACCGCTTTATCTACTACTGATTTAGGCTTTGCAAATATCATTCTTCCTGCCGCTGTTTGTAATACACTTGTCACTAAAACATCTATATTTCTTCCTATATGTTTCTTTCCTCCATCTACAACTATCATAGTTCCATCATCTAAATAACCAATTCCCTGTCCCGATTCTTTTCCATCTTTAATGACTAGCACTTTCATTTCTTCTCCTGGAAGTACTACTGGTTTCACAGCATTGGCAAGTTCATTAATATTTAGTACATTTACTCCATGGAACTCTGCCACTTTATTTAAATTAAAATCATTAGTAACTACTTTACCATCTAAAAATTGAGCTAACTTTAACAGTTTACTATCTACCTCACTTATATCTTCAAAGTCCTTTTCATGTATTACTACCTCTATATCCAATTCTTTTTGAATTTTATTTAGCATATCAAGTCCTCTTCTTCCCCTATTTCTTTTTAATGAATCTGAAGAATCAGCTATATGCTGTAACTCCTCTAGAACAAATTCAGGGATAACAAGGGGGCCTTCCACAAAACCAGTTTTACATATATCAGCTATTCTGCCGTCAATTATTACACTGGTATCTAAAACCTTAGGAATGGATTTAGATTGTGATTTTCCTGTTTTTTCTTTGTTACTATTCCTTTTAAAGAAGTCTGTTATTCCAGAGAACTCATCGCTTTTTCTAGTTGGAATTTTTACTCCAAGATAACCTAGAAAGATATATAGTACTATTGAAATAGGTACTCCAATGTAATAGGGAATCTCAAGAAGCAACTTACTTAATAAATAAGCTATTACAAGTCCAAATATTAAACCTATAGAACCTAAGAAAATATCAGAAGCAGGTATTTCTTGAAATCTATTTTCCAGTTTCTTTAAAGTTTTATTGGTGAAATTTGTAATGTTTGGTGAAATCATAAAAAATATAATTCCAAATATTAAGCTAACTCCTACATAACCATAAATTAAAAATCTGTCTTGATTTATAAATTGTAATAAATCCAATGACTTTAAAAGGGCAACTACTCCATAGCCAAGGGCTATACCTATTAACGTTAAAACTCCCCTTATAATTTTTCTTAATATCATGTATCTATCACCTCCTATTATAATTATTACCATTATACCTACATTCTATAACTAATTTACCACATTTTTCAATATTTAACCATAGTTTTAATTATATTTATAGCATTTTTTATTATTTGTATCATATTATATAGAATATAGGCTAAAATTTAAGGTAATCAATCCTCTACTTATAATATACCCATAGACACATTTAATATTGAATAGTTTATTAATATTTATATATTATTTCCAATTATATAGTTGTTTTCAATATTTATATCGTTAAATGTAACAGGAACCTTTAGATTTTTCCCTTATATCTAAAAAAACAAGCGTCATAAAGACGCCTATTTTACTGCTTCATTGATTAAGTTTTCCACATCTTCTTGGTCAGTGTCCTTTGCTAATACTATCTCACTAACTAGCATTTGCTTTGCATTATTGAGCATTTTTCTTTCACCAGTTGACAGTCCCTTTTCTTTATCTCTTATCATAAGATTGCGAACCACATTAGCTATTTCATAAATATCTCCGCTTTTAATTTTATCCATATTTGCTCTGTATCTTCTATTCCAGTTTTTAGGCATCTTAGTCTTATCATCACCTAATACTGCAAATACTTGCTCCACTTCTTTATTGCCAATAACTTCTCTTATTCCTATTTCTTCCATATTGTCAATAGGAACCATAACCTTCATTTCACCCATAGGCATCTTCATTACATAATACTTTTTCTTATCTCCCAAAATCTCTTTTTCTTCTATTGCAACTATTACTCCTGCCCCATGCATAGGGTATACGATTTTATCACCTATATCAAACATAAAGCAAACCTCCTAAATTATACACGACATACTATTATAGATTATATAACAATTTCTTCATTTTGTCAAATAATTTATTTTACCATACAAAAAAAATGTTGTCAAATATTTTATCATTCTAATTTTAGATGGGAACTAAATTTCATAAATACCAATATTTTAAATTGACAACAGCTTGTCTCAATACTTATAATTAATATAAAGACATTACTTAATCGAGGTGATTTGATGGAAAAAGACTTGCTTTGCGATGATTTTCAGACAAAGGTTTCAGATGTGTTAGTAAGACATAAAAGTATACTCGATATAATATCCAAATTAGAAGAATCTAATGCTAAAGTAAACAGGGCTGTTATAAAGTCTGTGACTTCATGTGGTTGCGTGTCAATAAAAGCCCATAAGCAAAATTATGACAAAGAAACTTTATCAGAAGTTAAAGATTTCTTAGATAATCATGTTAACGGTGAGCTATGTGAAAATTGTAAAGAAAAAATTGAAGAGGAAATGGGAAACCATATTTTTTATATTGCTTCTTTATGTAATACTTTAGATGTGAATTTATATGATATTATTTCAAAGGAATATAAAAACATAAAAAGATTAGGCATTTATGGACTTTATTAAACAAAGGCACCTTCGGTGCTTCTTTGTTTTGTACAGGGTGCAGGATACAAAGTGCAGGGATTGGGTAACGATCCATAATTATTGAGGGATTACGAATATTTTAGTAACAAAATTATTAAGGGGTTCATACTTGAACCCCTTAATTTCTTATAGCATATTTCTATCAAGTAGGGACTGTTCTTGCATTCTTCTTAGTCCCTCTTTTATTGTTCTAGCTCTTATTTCTCCAATCCCTTCAACTGCATCTAGTTGGGATATAGATGCCTTTAATATTTCCTGAAACGAAGAAAACATATCTATAACATTTTCTAGAACTGTGGATGGTAGCCTTGGTATTTTATTTAAAACTCTATATCCCTTTGGGGATACATTTAAATCAAGTGAGTCTATTCCAGAGTCGTATCCTAATAACTTTGCTATAATATTTAAGTCTAATAATTCCTCCGATGATAATTTTATTATTTTTTTCCTTATATCCTTATAGGTAACATCCTCTTTTTTAACATAATAGTCCCTAATAACATTTAGACCATCCTCTTCTACGTCTCCTGTAAGTTCCTCAAGTTGCATACTAATAAGTCTTCCTTCATTACCTAACTCTAATATATATTTTTTAATTTCAGTTACTACCCTCATAACCATTTCTGTTCTCTGAAGTACCTTAGTCACATCAAATACAGTAACTAAATCTTCCAGTTCAAGGGCGCTTAAATTTGCCATAGATTGATTTAATACCGCTTTGTATTTTTCAAGGGTTTGTATAGCCTGATTAGCTTTATTTAATATTTTACTAACATCCTTTAATACATATTTATTATTTCCCTGATATAGGGTAATAATATTTCTTCGTTGGGATATAGATATAACCAGCTCCGATGTCTGTTTAGCCACCCTCTCGGCGGTTCTATGTCTTATACCAGTTTCCTTTGATGCTATAAACTGATCTGGCATGAGTTGAGCATTGGCATATAATATTTTTTTACAATCATCACTTAATATAATTGCCCCATCCATCTTTGCTAACTCATATACATTTGCGGGAGTAAACTCACTGTTTATATTAAACCCACCGGCCACAATATCTAATACTTCCTCTGAATCCCCAACAACAATCAATGCTCCCGTTTTAGCCCTCACTATGTTTTCTAGCCCCTCTCTTAGTGGAGTACCTGGGGCTAAAAGCTTTAAAGATTCATATATGCCGTCCTTTTTAATGCTCTCTTCTTTCATTTACTATTTAACCTCCTATAACTAGATCTAATGCATCTAATACATTATCAATTCCTATAACTTCTATATCGGAATAATTCTTTAGTCCCTTTAGATTAGCCCTAGGAATCACTGCCCTTTTAAATCCTAACTTTGCAGCTTCCTTTATTCTCTTTTCTATAAAACTAATGGTTCTTACTTCTCCTGTTAGTCCTACTTCTCCCATAACTACGGTTTTAGAATCCATCTCAACATCCCTAAAACTAGAGGCCACAGAACATACTATTCCTAAGTCTAGTGCCGGCTCTTTAATTTGTATACCACCTATTATATTTATAAAAGCATCATAGTTTTGCATTTGAAGACCAGCTTTTTTCTCTAAAACCGCCATCATTAGTATCACTCTATTATAATCAAGACCAGTGGCTACCCTTCTAGGCATACCAAAAACCGTTTGACTTACAAGGGCTTGTATTTCTATTAGCATAGGTCTAGTACCTTCTATACTGGGAACTACAATACTTCCCGATGACTTCTCTGGTCTGCCAGATAATAACATCTCCGATGGATTTTTAACTTCCACAAGTCCAACATCCCTCATTTCAAATATACCAATTTCATTTGTGGAACCAAATCTATTTTTAACCGCTCTTAATACCCTGTAGGTATGATGTCTCTCCCCTTCAAAATATAATACCGTATCAACCATATGTTCAAGTACCCTAGGTCCTGCTATTGACCCCTGTTTAGTAACATGTCCAACTATGAAGGTTGCCATTTCCCTAGTTTTGGCTAATTTCATAAGTTTAGAAGTGATTTCTCTAACTTGACTTACACTCCCTGGGGCCGATGTGATCTCAGGGGTATATACCGTTTGTATTGAATCCACAACTAATATATCCGGCTTTAAATCCTCCACAACATTTCTTATTATCTCCATATTGGTTTCTGATAAAATATATAATTCATTTGATTTTATTTCTAACCTATCGGACCTTATTTTTATTTGTTTATCCGATTCTTCCCCGGATATATATAATACCTTTAGTTTTTTGTTTGCAAGATTATTGGCAGTCTGGATAAGTAGTGTGGATTTTCCTATCCCTGGATCTCCTCCCACCAGTATCAGAGATCCTTTAACTACCCCTCCCCCTAAAACACGATTTAACTCATCAACCCCAGTAGATACCCGTTCCTCTTCCTCTATCTTTACATCTATTAATTTTTTGATTTTAGTTTCACTATACTCCTTGGATATATTTACTTTAGAATTTTTCTCATAAATCTCTTCCACAAGGGTATTCCATTCATTACAGGCGGGACATTTTCCCATCCATTTAGGGGTTTCATACCCACACTCTTGGCATACATACTTTGACTTTAACTTCGCCACAAAAAAACCTCCTAATATTACCATATATAATTATAACTTATTATATGGATTTTTATAATTTATTATTAATTTTAAATCAATAATGTATATTTAGCAAGAAGGTGAAAAAGCCTAACGGCTTTTTAATTTTAAATTATAAATTGTAAATTATAAATTAAATACAAAAAAACAATAAGCACCTTCGGTGCTTATAATACGATTAATAAGTATATTTAAACAAATTAATCAGAAATGGTTTCTCTATGTTATTATACAGGGAATGAATTCCCATCTACATCATCTAAGCTTATAACCTACACCTAAACATAAGTAACTTTGAATTCATTCGAAGGTTACCTTTATAGATATAGATAAAGTGACCATAACTGGTCACTTTATTTATATTTCTGTCATAAGATCTGATAGTCTTTTTATTTCTTCTCTATCTATAATTTTTTTATCCACTAGTAACTTTTCTAGTATGACTATTTTCTTTTCTAACTTTTCAACTCTACTATCCTCTGCCTTCATCTGTGCCTTTATTTCTTCGGCTTTTTCTTCAAACTCTATTATCTCTAAAATATGTATTATATCTACATTCTTGTCCTTAAAAACATTACCATCACTATAATCATAACTTATCTCCCCTTGCCTTGCTTCAAACTCTAGTTTCTCATCGGGGATTTTTACTGTGAAATTTTTATTACCTAACACACCTTTAAGCTTTTTGCTATTATCTATACCGTTAACTTTGGTTTCACATTTTATTCTAATAAGTTTATTGTTTGTATATTCACTTCTTATATGATCTCTTTCATAACCATCCACTAATAGTTCTATATCATCAATAAATATTTTTTTCATAATATTCCTCCTACTGGTTTTATATAATTTTAACAAATCATTTACAATAATTTTATGTATAGAAGGCACAAAATTTGTTATTGTTTAGATTATAACCCTTTAGTTAATCTTTAAACAACAAAAGGCAAAAACCATCGGGACACAATGATTTTTACCCTTTATTTTCTATCAATCCGTCAAATATAATATCAATAGCATTATCTATTTTATTATTTTTTATAAAATTTAACATTTCCTTTTTATCTTTACACTTACTTATACTACCCGCCCAAATATATATTGTATATATGTTTTCATTTGTTTCATATTTAAAGGTAATCGACTTATTTTTTCCGGTATATTTTATACTATATCCATAATCTAATGTCCCGTCGGATATAAACTCTTTTTCTCCACAGTTCATTTTATATAGATTCATATCTCCTTCATCTTTTTTATTATATTTAGTAAACTGCAAACCAAAGTTTAATGAATTATCTTCATTCTCATATCCTAGGTTTAAGTGGTTTATATTATATATGGACATTTCCTTATTATATATCTTATCTATAGAGTAGTCCTCTACATTAGGTTTTTCCTTTGCTAAAAATCTATCAACAATATCTGTATTGTCTAGTTTCATATTTCCCACAGTTTTAGGTATAAAGTTTAATTTATTATCATAAAGTTTATTAGCCTCATCAATGGAACCTAAAAACTCTGTATTTTCTATTAAGCGATTCCTACCATCTATATTTACTAATTTAAACTGTCCAAACTCCAGTTTTTCTTCTTCTTTCTGTAATGTATTATTTATTTTAGCAATTTTTATTTTCCTAGCACCCATATTAGTTTTATCTTCCCTTAGATAATTCATTATATATTGACTTGTTTTCTCCCCTATAACTGACATCTGTTTTAAATCCAGCTTATCTAATGTATCATCTGGGGTATGAATTGGACTCTCACTTATATCATTACTTATATTTACCCCTATATTGAAGGATCTATGATCACTGGGATACTGTCCTATGGTAATCTTAGATGAAATACTATTTTCATTAAATATTTTCTCTAGTCCCTTAGCTATCTCTAAGTTTTCTTTATCATCTGATCTTGCATCTATTAAAATACCTTCATTATCCTTTTCCCCTACGCAATCTATGTTTATATTTATCAGTCTTTGATAGTTATTAACCAATAGATTATTTAACTTTTTACTTCCAATTAAACCCATCTCTTCGCTGTTTGTTGTAGAAAATATTATGTCAGTATTAAAGTTATTATCCTTTAGTTTGGAGCTTAATCTCTCCGCCACATCTAGTAGTACCGATACTCCAGAGCCATTATCCATAGCTCCCCTCCATATGGTATCATTTATACGCCCAACATGGTCTAAATGGGCCGTTACTACTATGGCATTTATTCTAGCCTTACTTGGGATTATACCTACTATGTTTTCTTCCATTATTTCTTCTTCATTGTAATTAAAAGAAAGTTTTATAGTCTGTCCAATGTTATCTTTTAAAATATTGTATGTATCCTTTGATACTTTAAATATAGGTCTTCTTTTCCCTTTACTTAGTCTAGGAGCAGACCTATCAGATATCTCATCTAACAATAAAAAAGCTTTGATATTGATCTTCTTCTCAAATTTTTCAATATCTTCAAAGTTTTTTATAAGCCTAATATGATCTTTAGTAGAATTACTATCCATATATATAGGTAGTTCTAAATATGTATTTATAATGTCTCCTTCTCTAAAATCTTTTCCATAGTTAAATATTTTTATTTTATCCTTTGAAAGTAATAATTCTAGTTCTACATTATCTTTATTTATCACAGGTATCTTTTGCTTATAGCTGTGATAGTAATTATCTTGGTAGGGTTTGAGTCCCATTTCTTTAAACTTTTTAACTATATACTCTTTAGCTAACTTATTGCCCTCTGTGTTTGGTAATCTTCCCCCACATTCATCGGAGGTTAAGAACTTAATGGATTCTTCTATTATACTATTATCTTTTGAAACTTCATGGGTTTTAATATTATTACAAGCTGATAAGATTACTATTAAAAATAAAGTAATGGTTATATGTTTTAATTTTCTTATCAATCTATCCTCTCCTTAAATATATTTATAAAACTTAATCTATACATTATGCACTTTATATTTTAATTTATTCCCTAAAATAAGTCAAATATATACATTTTTACTTTATAGTTCTAATTAATGTGTGGTGAAAAGTATGTTATTATATCAAAAACCGGTCTAGGCATGCCTAGACCCTACATCTAACTAACAAGTTATCGAAGGATTACGAATTTCCCCAATAACTAAATCATATATAAATTAAACAAAAATATAAGGGGGCTTTAAAGCCCCCCTTTACCTTTATAACTACTCCTTATTAAATATTAATTTATCACCATCATAATCTATAACCACATTGTCATCTTTAGTTATATTCCCCTTTAACATTTCCTCTGATAACTTATCTTCAACTAGTTTTCTTATGGACCTTTCTAGAGGTCTTGCACCGTATTCTGGGTCGTAACCCTTTTTACCTATATATTCTTTTGCCTTATCTGTAACTTTAATGTGAATATTTAAATCCTTTAACCTTTTTTCTAGTTTTTCCACCATTAGATTAACTATTTCTTTTATATGCTCCTGATTTAACTGATGGAATACTATTACTTCGTCTATTCTATTTAAAAACTCCGGTCTAAAGGTCCTTCTTAAGTCATCAGTTATATTATCCTTCATCTTTTCATACTCTGCTTTTTCCTCATCAGTAGGTGCTGCAAAACCTAGAGTTTTTTGTTTTTTCAGTGTTGTAGCCCCAACATTTGATGTCATGATAATAACTGTATTTTTAAAGTCCACAACCCTTCCTTTAGAATCGGTAAGTCTTCCATCATCTAAAAGTTGAAGTAGTATATTAAATACATCGGGATGGGCCTTTTCTATCTCGTCAAATAATATTACTGAGTAGGGTCTTCTTCTTACCTTCTCTGTTAATTGACCCCCTTCATCAAATCCAACATATCCTGGAGGAGAACCAACTAACTTAGAAACTGAGTGTTTTTCCATGTATTCCGACATATCTATTCTAATAACTGCATCGTCATCACCAAATAGTGCCTCTGCCAGTGCCTTAGTTAAATATGTTTTACCCACACCTGTAGGCCCTACAAATATAAAACTACCAATTGGCTTTTTAGGATCTTTAAGTCCAACTCTTGCCCTTCTTACTGCGCTGGAAAGGGCTGAAACTGCCTGTTCTTGACCTATTACCCTCTTATGAAGTATTTCTTCTAATTTTAGTAGTCTCTCTGATTCTTCTATGGTCATCTTCTTAACTGGTATTTTTGTCCAGCTAGAAACCACATGGGCTATTTCTTCATAGCCAACCTCATTGGAACTAGATTGTTTTTCTTTTTTCCATTGACCTTTTTTCTCTTCTAGTTCTTCCTTTATTTGTTTTTCCTTATCCCTTATACTTGCAGCTTTTTCATAATTTTGAGTGTTTATAGCTTCTTCTTTTTCTTGGGATAGTTCTTCCAGTTTATCCTCTAGCTTCTTTAAGTCCGATGGTGCTGTTATGGATTGAAGCCTTATTCTTGAAGCCGACTCATCTATCAAGTCTATTGCCTTATCGGGTAAAAATCTATCGGTAATATAACGCTTAGATAGTTCTGCTGCAGCTTTTAGTGCTTCATCGGTTATTTTTACTCTATGATGGGCTTCATATTTATCCCTTAATCCTTCTAGTATCTTAATTGTATCTTCAATAGTAGGTTCATCTACAGTTATAGGCTGGAACCTTCTTTCAAGGGCTGCATCCTTTTCTATATGCTTTCTATATTCATCTAACGTTGTAGCCCCTATGGCCTGTAGTTCTCCCCTAGCCAATGCAGGTTTTAATATATTAGATGCATCTATAGCACCCTCTGCTGCCCCAGCTCCTATTATCGTGTGCATTTCATCGATAAATAGGATTACATTCTGTGCTTGCCTTATTTCTTCCATAATCTTTTTAAGTCTATCTTCAAATTCTCCCCTGTATTTAGCACCTGCAACCATTGATGATAAATCTAGGGTGACTACCCTTTTATCAATTAATAACTCTGGAATCTTTCCATCTACTATTTGTTGGGCTAACCCTTCTGCTATAGCTGTTTTTCCTACACCAGGTTCTCCTATTAAACATGGATTGTTTTTAGTTCTTCTACTTAAAACTTGAATAACCCTTTCTATCTCTTTATCTCTACCTATCACAGGGTCTAGTTTACCATCGTTTGCCATTCCCGTTAGATCTCTACCGTATTTATCTAAAGTGGGAGTTTTAGTTTTTCCTTTATTATATGTGGAGTTATTTCCTCCATTATTAGGGGGAGTACTATAATTGCTATTTAGCATTTTAACCACTGCCTCTTTAGCCTTATTTGAATCTAGGCCTAGTCTTTTAAGTATTATAGCTCCAACACCTTCCCCTTCTCGTATTAATCCTAAAAGTAGATGTTCTGTTCCTACGTAATTATGACCTAGATTTCTAGCTTCCATAAAACTTAATTCAAATACCCTTTTCGTTCTAGGGGTAAACCCTAATATTTCTTGTTCTACCTTTCCTTCACCTACAGCTTCTACAACTGTGGCTTTTACTTTATTTAAATCCATTCCCATATTATTTAATGTTTTAGCTGCTATACCTTCTCCTTCTTTTAAAAGCCCTAATAGGATGTGCTCCGTTCCCACATAATTGTGTTTAAGCTCCTTTGCTGCCTGTTGAGCCTCCATTATAGCTTTTTGAGCCCTTTCTGTAAATCTTCCAAACATAGCCATACATAATAACCTCCTATCCTATAATTTTATCCCTTATTAGTTCAGCCCTTTTTATATCTCTATCTTGGCCATTTAAACTTTCTCCAGCATATTTTTGTATATTTGCCGGTTGTGTAATAATCATTAACTTATTTAAACTATTTGGGTCTATATCTTTTATTATGCCCATATCAACACCCATTTTTACATTTGATAATAGCTTCATTGATTCCTTAGAGGATAATATTCTTGAATTTGTAAGAACTCCATAGGACCTAAATACTTTATCTTCAATCTCAATTTTCTTATTTGATAATAATCTATCCCTTGATTCCCTTTCTCCATTTACAATCTGGCTAACTATTCTTTTTAATTTTTCTATTATTTCATCTTCTGTTTCTCCTATTGTAGTTTGATTTGATATTTGGAATAGATTTCCCATAACATCTGTACCTTCTCCATAGAGTCCCCTAACAGTAAGACCCATTTGACTTACAGCCTGTAATACCTTATTTATATACCTTGTCATCACTAATGCCGGTAGATGAAGCATAACTGAAGCCCTAAGTCCAGTTCCAACATTAGTGGGACAAGATGTTATATATCCAAACTGTTCATCAAAGGCATACTTTAAATTTTCTTCTAACACATCATCTATTTTATCTGCTAAATCCCATGCCTTATTTAGCTCAAATCCTGGGAATATAACCTGCATCCTAACGTGATCCTCTTCATTTATCATTATTGATACTTTTTCATCATCCCTAAGTAAGAAGCCACTGTATTCCGGTCTTTTAAGCAAAGCTGGACTTATTATATGCTTTTCTACTAATATTTTTCTATCTAATGGGGAAATATTTTCAACTCCGAAAAATTGAAAGTCCTTTGATAATATTGTATTACTTTCTAACACGGAATCTTTAATCATATCCGTTACTTTATCAGCCTCTTTCTGGGACATCATTGGAGAAAACTTAATATCTTCTAAGTTCCTAGCAAGCCTTATTCTACTACTTACTACTATGTCGCTATCAGTACCATTTCCTTCTAACCACTTAGTCACAAAATCACCACCCATCTAATTATCTAATTGACCTTCAAGTTCTTTTATCTTATCCCTTAATTCTACTGCCTTTTCAAACTCCTCTTTTTTTACAGCGGAATTTAATTGGTTTCTATATTTTTCTATCTCTTTTTTAACTCTTATAACCCCACCTGCCCTTTTAGGAACCTTTCCTATGTGGGTGTTATGTCCATGAATTCTTTTAACCAATGGTTTTAATTTATCTTTAAAATTATCATAACAATCGTCACATCCAAATAAGCCTATTTGTCTAAACTTTCCATATGTCATACCACAGGTATCACATTTTATACTTTTCGTTTTAGAAAAATCTACAGTTTCATTATGACTCCCTTCAAGTAGTCCTGTTAAGAAATTATGAATAGAAAAGGATGAATCAAAATTAAAGTCTTTATTTTTTGATGCACAGTCTTCGCATAAATGAACTTTATTGACATTTCCATTTATTACTTTAGTTAAATGAACCGTAGCTTTATTTTTCCCGCAATCTTCACAAAGCATTTCCCTTCCTCCTTACTATTTTTTTTAACACATATAATCTATTTTAATAATATAAGCAACATATTCTTAAGAATGTTTACCCTTAATTGACTTTTATTGCTACCGGCAACACATAAAACCCTATCACTTATTGCTGTTTTTATGAGGGCTCCTTCCCTTCTTGTTATCAATCCCTTTTCCACAAAGCTGTCTATTATATTGTAAGCCTGATTTTTTGTAATAGATTTATCTATCATATTATTTATTACATTATTAATATATTCGTCACTACTAATATTTACCTTCATTATTTTTATATACCCGCCACCACCTCTTTTACTCTCTATATAATAGCCTTTGTTACAATCAAATCTAGTCTTTAAAACATAATTAATCTGGGACGGAGCACAATTAAAATGTTGTGCCAGTTCATTTCTCTGTATTTCAATTATTCCATTATCAGCTTCCTTTAATAAGGTTTTTATAAAATTTTCTATAATATTACTTACTTTAGCCATAATACCACTCCGTTTTTCTGACTTTGACTTTCTTTGACCTTAACTATATTAAAAAACATAAAAGAATTTTTTTCAAGTCTTATATTGTTTATTTTACCCTAAAAAAAAGTTTTTTATAGTCATTTATTTCAATTTATCTTTTAATTCCTTATTATATTTAATTTTTTCTATTGAACTCGAGCACCTTAGGTGCTTCTTTGTTCTATGCAGGGTCCAAGGTGCAGAGAGCAGAGATTTGGTGATCATGATATCTATGGTTTTAAAGGTGGACTAGGCATGCCTAGCCCTTACATATTTATTAGTCACTACATAATACAAAGTGGCCCCTGGGCCACTTTGCACCTTATCTATTCTCTATTCTTTATTCTCTATTCTTTATTCTCTATTCTTTATTTTTAAGCATTCACCTTTGAATCTTCTATCACCTTTTCACTTAACTCCCTTGGCATTTCTTCATATTTTGAAAATTCCATTGTGAAGCTACCCCTAGCTTGGGTCATGGAACGTAGGTCTATGGCATATTCAAATAACTCTGATTGGGGAGCTTCTGCTATAACCAATTGGGTTCCATCCTTTTGTGGTTCCATACCAAGTATCCTACCTCGACGCTTATTCATATCACCCATAATATCACCCATATATTCATCGGGGATAAGTATTTCTAACTTCATTATAGGTTCAAGTAACACTGGTCTAGCCTTTTTTATACCCTCTTTAAAGGCCAGTGATGCGGCTATTTTAAATGCCATCTCGTTTGAATCCACTGGGTGGTATGAGCCATCATGTAGAGTGGCCTTTACATTAACCACTGGATAACCTGCTAAAACCCCTTTTTGTATGCAATCCTTAAGTCCCTTTTCAACAGCAGGGATATATGATTTTGGAACTGATCCACCAAATATTTTTTCGTCAAACTCAAACTCTTCCGTTGTTGGTTCAAACTTGATATGAACATCTCCATACTGACCGGCTCCTCCAGATTGCTTTTTGTGTTTCCCCTGAACATCCGCTTGACCTTTGATGGTCTCTCTAAATGCCACCCTAGGTACTGTTAGTTCAACTTCAACACCAAAGTCATTTTTAAGTTTGTGTTTTATTACCGTTAATTGCATACTCCCTTGACCACCGATTAGCTGTTGCTTTGTTTCCTTATTTCTTTCAACTACAAAGCTTGGGTCCTCATCAGCTAATTTATGTAGTGATGAGCTTATTTTTTCCTCATCATCCCTTGATTTAGGATCTATTGCTTTAAATAAACATGGCTTAGGATATTCTATCTTAGGATATTTAATAGGATTGTCTATATCACATAAAGTATCTCCCGTTTCTGCATATTGGAGTTTCGCAGTAGCTCCTATATCTCCTGCACCTACTTTAGAAACATCAACTTGCTTTTTACCTCTAACTAAAAATAGACTACCTATTTTTTCTTCTTCATCCTTATTTGCATTTAATACTTCCATATCTTTTGATATGCTTCCTGATCGAACCTTAAATAATGATATTTTTCCAACAAATGGGTCAACTATAGTCTTAAATATTAATGCAGAAAATGGTTCATTATCGTCAACTTTTCTAGATATTTCTTCTTCGGTATTTGGGTCTATACCTTTATATGACACTGCATCCTTAGGTGTGGGTAAGTAATCAAACATCATATTAAGAAGGGATTCTACTCCTATATTCTTGGTAGCAGACCCCACTAAGACAGGGACTACTTCATTGTTTAATACTCCATTTCTAAGTCCTTCATGGATTTCTTCCGTTGTGAATTCTTCACCTTCAAAATATTTTTCAAGTAGTTCTTCATCACTTTCTGCAACACTTTCTATAAGCATTTCTCTTAGGGGTTCTATTGTATCTTCTAGTTCATCGGGTACTGGAACATCTAAACATTTTTTACCATTATACTCTCGACCCTTTAAATCAACTATATTTATAAATCCTTTAAAGTCATCTCCCAATCCCATAGGTATTGCAAAGGGAGCTATTTTTTTGCCGAAGGTTTCCCTTAACTCTTTTATTATTTTATCAAAGTTAACGTTTTCCTTATCCATTTTATTTATAAATATAATTTTAGGTATATTTCTCTCTTCAGTATATTTCCAAGATTTTTCTGTTCCTACTTCTACTCCACTGCTTGCATCTACCGTTATTACTGCTCCTCCTGCTATACTTAGGGAACTAAATACTTCTCCTACAAAATCAAAATATCCTGGAGTATCTAGAATGTTATACTTTGATTTATTCCATTCAACAGGTATATTTGATGTTCTAATTGAAAACTGTCTTTCTGCTTCTTCTTTATCAAAATCTGAAACAGTATTCCCCTCTTCTACCTTACCTTTTCTTTTCAATACCCCAGATACAAATAACATTGCTTCAGCCAAGGATGTTTTCCCAGAACCTCCATGACCTAATAACCCAATATTCCTTATTTTATCAGTACTATAGCTTTTCATAATTTTTTTACCCCCTCAATCAGTTGGTTTGTTTTCTGATTATTATAAATATTCTACAACTTTAATAAAAATCCTTTTAAATATTAATATTTTTTATAGTTTTTGGAAACTTCTTTAGCATAGGCCACACCTCCGTTTTTCTTTATTATTCCAATTTTCTTAAAATTTATCATAAATAATATTAAATTAGCCTTTAGTAATTAATGTATGACTAAGATTAATATGTTATAATTAATTTGAGAATATTTTAAAAAATAATATAAGGGGGTAATCTAGTTGAGTATTAATTTTAGAGAAGAAATAAAGGATCTTCAGGCATATAAACCTGGAAAACCTATTGAAGATGTTAAAAGGGAATATGGGTTAGATGAAGTTATAAAACTTGCATCAAATGAAAATCCATTAGGGTGTTCCCCTAAGGCTATTGAAGCTATAAAAAAAGCATGTGATAACTTGGCCTTATATCCCGATGGAAATGCTACACTTTTAAAGGAAAAAATAGCTGAAAAATTAAATATTAAACCGAGTCAAGTGCTACCTAGTAGTGGTTCTGACGAAATGATAGATCAAATTTCTAAGACCTTTATAGATAAAGGTGATGAAATTATAATGGCCGATATTACTTTTCCTAGATACATAGCTACAGCCAAGATGATGGGAGGAACCCCTGTTATAGTTCCCCTTAAGGATTGGGCATACGACTTAGAGGGAATGTTAGAAGCTATAACTGATAAAACAAAGATTATCTGGTTATGTAATCCAAATAACCCCACCGGTACCATGTTTACAAAGGAAAAACTAATAAACTTTTTAGATAAAGTTCCACGTGATATAGTTGTAGTTTATGATGAGGCATATAATGAGTATGTAACTAGAGATGATTATCCTAAAAATAGTATAGAACTACTAGATGATTATCCCAATATAATTATTATGAGAACCTTTTCAAAGGTATACGGCTTAGCTTCCTTAAGGGTAGGATATACCATGGCCAGTGAAGAGATAATTTCAAACATTAATAAAATAAGGGGACCATTTAATGTTAATACCTTAGCTCAAGTAGCAGCTATAGCATCACTGGAAGATGATGACTTTTTAAGAAAAAGTTACGAGCTGAATAAAGAAGGAAAAGAGTATCTATATAAAGAATTTGATAGTATGGGACTAAAGTATGCACCATCTGAAACAAACCATATATTCGTTAATGTAAATAAAAATGGGCAGGAAGTATTTGTTGAACTTCAGAAAAAAGGAATGATCATTAGACCTATGCAGGATACTTGGATTAGAGTATCAATAGGTACTATGGACCAGAATAAGAAATTTATTAAGCTTCTTAAGGAAGTTATATAGAACAAAGAAACACCAAAGGTGCCTTTGCTCTGTACAGAGGTCAGAGAGCAGAGTTCAGAGTAAAGAGGGACTGGGCATGCCCAGTCCTTAGCTATACATTTAAAAATGTATCATGTACACAGTAACTTAACTATGACGTTAAAGGAGGACTATGATGAAGAGAAAAATTATTCTAGTATTTGCTGTAATATTTATATTATTTGGATCTAAATCTGTTTTTGCAAATTCCAATACAGGTCATATAAATATTTCCGGTATAGGTCTTTTGTATTCACCTAACTATTCTTCTAATGTTGTTACAAAATTAAGTGCCAATGATAGTGTGGAGATTATTTCAACAAATAATAATTGGTTAAAGGTAAAGACTGAAGATAATAAAGTTGGATGGGTATCATCCTATTTTGTCAACAGAGATCCAAAAAGATATGTGAAAATAACTATAAACGAACCTGCAAACTTAAGAACTGGTCCTTCTGTTAAAACAGAAAAAGTAGGACAAGCTAACCCTGGAGATAAGTTAGAGTACATAAGAACCTTTCATAGTTGGTACCAAGTAAAATATAATGGCAAAAAAGTCTATGTGGCAAGTTGGCTTGGAGATGTTATTTCCGATGGTAAAACCAGGGCAATACTAATAATGGATAAAGTGAATATTAGAAATAAGCCTAGCACCGATGGTACTGTTTTAAAACAGGCTAGACTCCATGAAGGATATCAATATTTAGGAGAAAAAGATGGATGGGTTAAGGTTAGAATCAATGATGAAAGGATAGGTTATATTGCCGGCTGGTTAGTATCATTTAATAATAATTTATCTCTAAATACAGAAATGTTATATAGAAAAAAAGTAACAGTAAATGGCTTAAACTTTAGACAAGGTCCTAGTGTAGAGAATAAATCTCTAGGTTTATTGAATAAAGGGGATGTTGTAAGGATACTAAGTAGCAATGGTAACTGGGATAAGATAATAACCCCTTCTGGCAAGGTTGCCTATAGCCATAACTCATATCTTAAGCCCTTTAAAAGTCTATTAGGTAAAACAATAGTTGTAGATCCTGGACATGGTGGATATAAGACTGGAACTAAGGGATATAGGAAGTGGATACTTGAAAAAAATATAAATTTAACAACTGCTATGAAATTAAGAACTAAGCTAAGGGAACTTGGCGCCTCTGTTATTATGCTTAGGACAAATGACAGACATATAAGCATATACGATAGGGCCGCCATAAGTGAAAGAATAAAACCCGATGCGTTTATAAGTGTTCACCACAATGCTTTACCCGATACTAGATACTTTGGTGCATCTACCTATTATAATACAACCAATAATAGGTTAGGTTATGAAGGAAAGAAACTTGCAAAATCCATATATGGAAATATAACATCTATAAATGGTGTTTATCAGGATGGGGTATACGATAGAAGGTTTGTGGTAATAAGGGAGCAAAATTATCCTGCTACTTTAGTTGAAATAGGATTTTTAAGTAATCCTTGGGAGGAAAAAAATGTTCATCTCCCTAGCTTTGTTAATACTATTGCTACTAAAATAGCTCAAGGTGTTGAAAATTATCTTTATAAAGAATGACAAAAATCGGCCGAGAAGTGTGGCCGATTTTATTTTGTGCAGGGTGTAAGGTGCTTTAATATTAACGGGGTATACTTAATATATTCTATTGTAGGGATTCAATATATTGAATCCAATAGGTCTTCTTTTAGAAGACCTATTATACTAAAGACTAGAATTTTTATGATTCTATTTCCTTCTACCAAGAAAAATAAAATAGTTTTTATATATTTTCTATGTTAAAATAGTGATTAGTTGAGGGATTACGAATCCCCCAACAACTTAAAGGAGAAGGAATGATAATTTTGACCATTTATTATATAGATAGAAAAACCGGAAAAAAGGAAAAGGAAACAGTTGCAGGGGAAAAGTTTCTTAGATGGATTAATGATACCAAGATGGGAAACAGTATCCTAGAAACTTTTGTTAGGAAAAAGCTTTTTTCTATTCTATATGGAAAACTACAAGACTTGTCCATAAGTAAGAAAAAGATCCCTGGCTTCATTAATGCTTTAGATATAGATATGTCAGAGGCAGTAAAGGAATCCCATGATATGTATAGTAACTTTAATGATTTCTTTGCTAGAAGATTAAAGGATGATACCAGACCTATTAATAAAGATAATAATATTTTGATTTCCCCAGCCGATGGAAGGGTTTTTGCCTATGAAAATATAGATATAAATAAAGTTCTTCAAATAAAGGGTTCCCATTACTCCTTAGAGGAACTATTACAAAGTAAATCCCTGGCATCTAAATATGAAAATGGAACCTGTATAGTTATAAGACTATGTCCTGCTGATTATCATAGGTTCCACTTCCCCGATGGTGGAGTAGCTGAAAAATCTAAATTTATCGATGGTTATTATTACTCTGTAAATCCTATGACCTTAAGAAAGTTTACAGAGGTATATTGTCGAAACAAACGGGAAATAACAGTATTTAAATCTAATAACTTTGGTGAAGTTTTATTGATAGAGGTAGGGGCTACATGTGTAGGTTCCATTATTCAAACCTATGAGCCTAATATAAAAGTTAATAAAGGTGATGAAAAGGGTTATTTTAAATTTGGTGGTTCCACCGTAATTATGTTTATAAAAAAGGGACAAGTGAAAATAGATAGAGATATTATAGAAAACACTAAAAATCATATTGAAACAAAAATTAATATGGGAGAGGGGATAGGTAAAAAATAATTTACCTATCCCCTATTTTCATATCAATATAATATTCTCCAAGCTATTAAAATAATCCATATCACAGATAATATTATAAATAAATATGTCCCTATGTCTTTATTTGTTTTTCTTATACCGTTATATAAAATGATTATGCTGAAACAAGTGGTTACAAATGTAAGAAAGTTATCATTTTCTAATAAGTGTAGCATATGTTCTCAGCCCCCATAATATTCTTCCTAATAATGTATACACAATAAAATTACTTATAAAGATAAGGGGTAGATAAAAAATAATTTACCTATCCCCTATTTTCATATCAATATAATATTCCTTATCCTCTATAGATATGACTTTTTCATTATAATCCATTTCAAAATTCATTACAGCAGACTGTAAATCGATATTCCTTAATAGATGAACCGTACATATATTGTTATTTTCTGATCTATTAAATCTTATTATTATATTTTTTATCATTTGAAATTGAAGTCTAGAAGATATATAGGAAGGTATATCTTTTATATATAAGTTTAATGTTCTATTATTTATAGGTATTATTATATCTATATCATTATCTTCTTCCCTTATGGTTCTTATATCAAAATCACTTTTTATACAAATATTATCTTTATTATATATCATTTATATCAATCCCTATTCTCCTGTTATAAATATTTTTTCTATTTCCTTATACTTTTTATGGGTTATAAGGGCATCCCTATGGGTGTCTGTAAACTCTATACTATATGTCCACCTTCCATAGGAGGTTACCCTTTTTATCTTAGATAAATTTATTATATAGGATTTGTGACTCCTTAAAAATGTTGTTCCCTCTAGTTTTTCTTCTAGGTCTGTTAAGCTTTCTGAAGTTACATATCCTTGATCCTTTGTATATACCACGGTGCTTCTATCTTCCCTCTGAATTAATATAATATCTTTAGTATCTACAAAACTAATTCCGTCTTTATTTTTTATAATTAATTTATCTAATGCCTCACTTATATTATCTTCTTCATTACTTTTATTATTTACATCTTTAATCCTTCTTAATGTCTTATAAACCCTATCTAATCTAAAGGGCTTTGTAAGATAATCAAAGGCATAAAGTTCAAATGCATCCCCCATATACTCTTCATGGGCTGTGGCAAATATTATTGCTGTTTTAGGATTTATATCTATAATACTCTTTGCACACTCTATTCCACTGAGTTTTGGCATTTCTATATCTAAAAATACTACATCGGGATTTTCAGATTCAGCCATTTCTAGGGCCTCTAATCCATTATCCGCTTCTCCTACTAACTGAAAACCATCTATTTTTTTTATTACTTTCTTTAATACCAGCCTCATCCCACTATCATCATCGGCAATTAAGACTTTTAATGTCATAAAACCACCTACCTAGTCATTTATTTCCCTTACAACTATCTTACTTCCTTCTACCTTTACTACCTCTACTTTAGCACCCTTATCTATATATGTTCCATCGGCAACAACATCAAGCTTTACTCCATCAAAATCAACAGAGCCCGATGGTCTTAGTCTAGATAATACTATTCCTTTTTTACCAAGAAAATACTCCATATCATTGTTACTAGAATATCCCCTTTCCTTATTCATAGATGTGGATAAAATAACTGAATTAGAAAGTTTTCCTTTAGCTGCAGAATGTATTATTATAGATAAAGCTATTCCTAATATGACTAATATTATAACAAGTAAAACAAAGGCTTGTAAAACACTTTCTGCTATCATAATTACCGATGCTAGTAATAATATAACCCCTGTCACTCCTGGAAATCCAAATCCTGGTACGAACATTTCAACTATTATTAATACAATTCCTAGAAAAAAACAAAATGCTGACAGTATACCTATATTCGCTAGTAATGGTCCTAATATTTCCATATAAATCCTCCCTTCAATCTTATATTTATAAAACCCTTTTATAATTTTTTAGTTTTATATGGAACTTTAATTGTAAATGTAGTTTCTCCTTCATCACTATTTACCGTTATATCTCCCCCATAATCTGAAACTATTTGTTTTACTATCGATAATCCCATACCATCCCCTTCACTTCCCTTGGTTGTAAAGCCTGGCTCAAATATATTTTCAATAATATTGTCTGGGATTTTATTTCCATTATCTATTATTTTAAATACATGTCCTGTTAAATCTTTAAATACTTTAACTTTCAATACCCTATTATTGTCTTTTTTTAAAAGGGAGTATATGGCATTGTCTATTATGTTTCCAAGTATTCTACACATTTCCCAAGATGGCACTATTAACTCCTTTAACTTAGAGGTTATCTCTAAATCAACCTTTATATTTCTATTATCACAGTCCTGTATTTTAGCCTGCAAAAGGGCATTTATGGCAACATCCCTTGTTTTCAACACCCTACTAACCCTATTAATATCCTCATAAACATCTTCTATATATTTTCTAGTATCTTCATATTCTTCCATTTCAATGAGACTATGGACTACTTGCAAATGATTTAAGAAATCATGTCTTTGTCCCCTTAGCTCTATATTTAACTTTTCAATCTGACCGAAACTTTCTCTTTGCATATAATATTTTGCCTTTAAATTAGACAATAGGTATATTCCCCTAATAGATACCACGCAATTAGATAAAACTATCATTATAACTATAAATACGAAAAACTTTCCATTTTGATAAAATGTCACTTGGGATTTATTTAAAAGATATGTTCCATATCCCAGTATTACCAGCAATACAGATATTTGAAATATATTTATTAATATTAGAGATACCACTGCCTTGTTTATATTTAATCTCTTTTTCATAATACCCCCTCTTTGATATGATCAGAAATAATATTTTATACCTCTAAATATTCTATTCAATTAATCTGTTAAAAATCCTTTTAAATAATTATTAGTTATTAGACGATTTACCTTAAATCTTAGTTATCCAATCACTCCCCGTTCTAGTTGTTGGGGATTCGTTTTTAGTTGTTGGGGGATTCGTAATCCCCCAACTAATTATTTATGCTTTTCCATAAATTTATCCCAGCTTGATTTAACCCCTTCTTCTCCAGAATTTTTCAGCTTGTGTTTTGATATTTTTTCTAATACCTTTCTCAATATAACAGATAGTACAATGATTATAACAGCTACTATATTGGATGATACTATCTCGGTTATACTTGTCAGTTCCTTTCCAGTTTCATGCAAATACCAACTTGCAGTATTAATATAGCTAAATGTTCCAATGGCAAAGTGTATGGCTGCCACATTTATTAAAACAATTATAATATTTATATGGGCAGTCTTAAAATCAAATGCTATTAATAGATTTTTAACAATAAATACACCTGAAACAATTATTATTATATATGTTGTAAATAATATGAAAGTATATATTTTGTCAACTCTACTTACCCTAGCTTCTGTGGCTTCGCTAAACTCTACATTAGCATATTCCTCTGAAAGTTCTTGTTGATTTATCTCCTTCTCTTTAACACAACCTGATAATCCCATAATTAATACAAAAACTACCAATCCTAAAAGTAAAGTTTTCTTTCCCACTATATTTCACCCCTTTTAATTATTGTAATACTTTTAATTATCTTAATATAATTATAGATTAATTTATCCATTTATAAAATAGTAATTGGCTGTATTATACATTTTTTTGTTTCAAATGTCAGATTTGGAACAAAGGCCACTTTGTCACTTCTTTGTTCTGTGCAGGGTCCAAGGTGCAGAGAGCAGAAAGTGGATAAAAAAATTGTCTGGATTTCACCAGACAATTTTTATAATTCATTTAGTTTTCAAGTACTTTATTGTTTTCCTTTGATATATTTATTGTATCCTTATTAGTCTTCTTCTTCCAATTAGCCATGGTAACTGAAATAATAACTAATAATCCCCCTACAGCCTTATATAAAGTTATTTCTTCATTTAATATAAATACACTGGCAACCACAGTTACAAGGGGTATTGCATTTAAATATATAGATGATATTGACACCCCAAGATGTTTTAACCCATATACATAGGTTATATATCCAACAGCAGAACAGAATATTCCTAAGTATAATATATTAAGGGCTACACTTCCTGTTACTTGATACCATTTGGGAGTTTCAATAAAAATAACTTCATATATCATAAATGGTACAAATAATAATGCTCCAAAAACACTTTGATAATATACAAGAACCATTTGTGAATACTTGCCGGAAACTGGCTTAGTAACCAAGGCATATATTACCCATGTTAAAACTGCCCCTAGCATATATAAATATCCCGTTATACTACCTCCACTCATTAAATCTTTTAAGTCAGAACCAACTATAAAGTATACTCCAATAAAGGATATAAGCACACTTATTAATTTTAGCCTAGTTAGTTTTGTCTTTAATACTATAGTATCGGTTATTAGTGTTACTATAGGTATTGTCGCTATTATTAATGATGCGGTAGAAGCAGGAAGTTCCTTAACTCCATTATTCTCAAAAATAAAGTATAATGTTATCCCTGTAAAACCTGAAAGTATAACAAAGGGAATATCTTTACTATCTAGTTTTGTACTAGCCCCTTTTAACTTTACGACAAATAATAATAATACCGATGCTATAGCAAATCGTAAAAATCCCAATGTTACAGGGGGAATAATATCTATAACAACTTTAATACTTAAAAATGATAATCCCCAAACTATAACTGTAAACAACATAGATAATATAGGTAAAACTTTTTTATCTGTCACTTTACATTTCCCCTTTTTTTCTATTTGTCAACAGTAGTTTAACATATTTTTTCACTATTGGCTATTATTAAATTATCATTCTTTGTTATTTAATAAACTGGGGGATTACAAATCCCCCAGCAACTAATGAGAATTGCTTAAGCAATTACTTAAGACAATATGTACACTAATAAAAACGACCTAGATAAATGTCTAGGTCATTTTCTAAATTATTTCAACTTTTCCTTAACCTGACTAACAACATTTTCCACACTTATACCATATTCCTTCATAAGTACATCCCCTTTTCCCGATGCACCAAAGGTATCTATTCCTATAGTTATACCATTATCTCCAACATACCTTCTCCACCCTAGTGTTGAGCCTGCCTCTAGGGACAGTCTGTTTTTGGCACTAGGTGGTAGTACATTATCTTTATATTCTTTAGACTGCTTTTCAAACAGCTCTAAGGATAACATACTTACTACTCTTGTACCTATACCCTGTTCCTTAAGTTTGTTATGGGCTTCTATCAATACTGAAACCTCGGAGCCACTACCCATAAGTATAAAATCTGGAGTGTCTTTTTCTTCTTTTCTTATTATATATCCCCCTTTATGGGCATCTTCATTTAATTTTAGCATAGGTAGTTTCTGTCTACTCAGTATTAGTGCCGAAGGGCCTTCTGTATTTTTAATAGCTTCCTTCCATGCCACTTCAGTTTCATTGGCATCTGCCGGTCTATATACTGATAGATTTGGTATGGACCTTAATGATATTAGATGTTCTATGGGTTGATGGGTAGGTCCATCTTCCCCAAGACCTATACTATCATGGGTAAATACATAGGTTACCGGTATTCCCATTAGTGCCGATAGCCTTATGGCAGGTTTCATATAGTCACTGAATACTAAAAATGTGGATCCAAATGTTCTAAATCCTCCATGTAATGCCATACCATTAAGTATAGCTCCCATGGCATGCTCCCTCACTCCAAAGGCTATATTATTACCACTATAATTATCTGGTGTAAAGTCACCTTTCCCCTTTAAATATGTCTTAGTTGATGCATTTAAATCGGCAGAACCTCCCACTAGGTTATCCATATATTTTACTATCTCATTCATTACTTCTCCACCGGCATTACGGGTAGCCAAACTCTCTTTATCAAAGTTTACTAATCTACTGTCTAATTCTTTAGGTATAGTGCTGCCATGCCATGATTCCCACTTTTTGGCCTTATCAGGATATTCTTTAGAATAATCACTAAAAGTTTCCTTCCATTTGTGGTATTCTTCCTTCTTTTCTTCAATAATTTTTTCTAAATGTTCCCGAACATCATCGGGCACATAAAACTCAGGATAATCATTCCACTCTAAACCTTCTTTAACTAACTTTAATTCATCATCACCTAATGGAGCTCCATGGGCTGCTGATTTACCGGCCTTATTGGGACTTCCAAAGCCAATTGTAGTTGGAATCTTTATTAATGTGGGGTTTTCTGTATTTTCCCTTGCCCTAGTTATGGCATCCTCTATTTGATCTATATCATTACTATCCTTCACGTGTAAAACTTCCCAACCATAACTTTCAAACCTCTTGCCCACATCTTCGGTAAATGCTACTTCTGTGGTTCCATCTATGGTAATATTATTATCATCATATAAAACTATAAGTTTACCTAATCCTAAGTGGCCAGCCAATGAAGCAGCTTCACTTGCCACACCTTCCATCAAGTCTCCATCTCCTGCTATTACATATGTATAGTGATCTACTATATTATATTTATCTGTATTAAACTCACTGGCTAACCTTCTCTCTGCCATTGCCATTCCCACAGCACTTGATATTCCTTGACCTAATGGACCTGTCGTCATCTCCACTCCTTCTGTATGACCATACTCTGGATGTCCTGGAGTCTTACTTCCCAGTTGTCTAAATTCCTTTATATCATCCATAGTAACATCATAATCAAATAAATGTAAAAGAGAATATAAAAGCATGGAACCATGACCAGCTGATAGCACAAATCTATCCCTATTTTTCCAGTTAGGTTCCTTTCCGTACCCCATTAAAAACCTATCCCACAAAGTATATGCCATAGTTGCAGCTCCCATTGGTAATCCTGGATGACCAGAATTTGCCTTTTCTATTGCTTCTGCTGATAAAACTCTTATTGTATTTATAGTCTTTTTATCTATATCTAACATTAATACACCTCCAAATAATAGTCTAATATTTAAAATATCCATATTATTAGCTTATATTCTTTATATATACTTTTTTTTGTTATTTTAAGCATATTTTTTTAATAAAGTAGGGATAACCTATTAAAAAAAGCTATCCCTACTTTATTAAAAATTGTACTCCCTATTCATTTAAGTATATATTATATTGATTCTCTAACTCCTGTAGCTTTCCTTCTAACTTACTATCACTATATTCTTCATCTGCAAATATAAGTTTAAATATGTCCTTATATAGCTTATTTTTTAAAGTAAATATACTCATATTTTCATTTTTATATACCCTATTAGGCTTATTTTTTCCAGTTTTTATTCTTTCTAATTGATACTCTTTTAACTGTAATACCTTTTCACTTAATTCTTGACTTTTTTCAAATTTTGTAATCTTATTTTCTAACTCTTTATTCACTGGATAAAAACGTGCTTCAACTTTTTTGTGGGTATCATAAAGATATTTTTGAATTTCATCACTTAGAATATAATTAATAAATTTTATAGCTTTATCTATATTTTTACCATTTTTATTAATTAAGAATCCTGCTAGCTTTAGGTTTTCATCTTTATCTTTAATATTTGGCATTACTATCTTATTTTTTCTTACTAAATCATTAAGTACAGAAACATATAGTCCATTTCCCCATGGATAAGGATATATATATTCTTGGGGTCTATTTACAAATGAAAAGTACTTCCCGCTTCTTTCTTCTTTGGTAGTATTACCAAAACATACTTTATAATAATCCTCTTGTTTCAAATCATTTGATATGTTGTATTTACCTTCCAAAAATTCACTTCTTAAGTCTTTAATAGTATTTTTCACTTCTTCAGTATTTATATTTGTTCTTTTATTTTCCGTGTCTATAATATCTAATTGATTAAATCTATGGTAATATGTTTCTGAAATCAAATAGCTTTTAAGTTTCCCTTTATTTTCTTTTATCCATTTGTCTCTAATATTTATGTAGTCTTTCCAGCTCCAACTTAGATCTGGTTCTTCTATACCTAAATCACTGGCTCCATATCCGTTGATCTCTATAAATTCTGTTTCCATACCTATAGGTACAAAATAGTCATTTTTATCCTTTATGGAATCATATACCCTATCTAAGTTTTCTATTTTTTCCTCTAGTTTTAATGCCACCCCACTTTCTGTATATATACTGATGGGGGTGTTATAAAAATATATTAAAGTTGGTCCTTTGTCCAAATATAATTTTGTATTTAGTTTTTTAAAAAATTCCTGTTTATCCTTCGCATTTATAATGTCATACTTTATATCTACTCCCGTTTCTTTCTTTATTTTATTAGTTTCATATACTATCATTGGAAACTGTATCTGTAAGATATGGTGATCTTGGTGCCAAATAGCTATTGTAACTTCGTCATCATTTACCTCCCCACTTATTTCTTTTTCTCCTACCTTATTATCAGATATTAACTCTTTATCATTGTTCTCATTTGAGCAACCTGATAAAATAAATAAAAATAATGTAATAACTATGAACAATTTTTTCATCAAACCATCCTCCTTTATATATACGAGTATTTAATATATGGAAACGTTCATTTTTTTATAAAATAAATTTTACTTTATCTAAAAAAAACAGCGACACCTCCCGAACCTAAGTTGTCACCACAATAATTAACCAGTCACAGTTAACAATTGTACTCCCTATTCATTTAAATATATATTATACTGATTCTCTAGCTCCTGTAACTTTTTTTCTAATTTACTGTCACTATACTCTTCGTCTGAAAATATTAGCTTAAATATGTCTTTATATAAATTATCTTTTAGACTGAATATTTTCATGTTTTCCTCTTTATATACCCTATTAGGTTTATTTTCTCCATTCTTTATCCTTTGCAATTGATATTCTTTTAATTTTGTTGCTTTTTCATTTAATTCTTCGTTTTTCTCAATGGTTTTAATTTTATCTTCTATATTTTTATTTACTGGATAAAAGCGTGTTACAGTCTTTTTATAATCTTTATAAAGTTTCATCTGAGTTTTATCACTTAAAATATAATTTAAAAACTCCATACCCTTATTTATATTTTCACCGTTTCTATTTACTAGAAATCCTGATAAGTACAGATTTTCTCCTTTATCTTTAATATTTGGAAGTACTATTTTATTTTTTTCGATTTCATAATCTAGTGTAGATGGATAAAGCCCATTATAACCACTATATGGATATATATAATCTGACGGTATATTTAGAAAATTATTGTACTTCCCTAGTTTCTCTTCTTGGGTAAGACTATTAAATTTAAAACAAGCCTTATAATAATCCTCTTCTTTAAAATTATCTGGCAATTTATATTTACCACCTAAAAATTCTTTTCTTAAATCTCTAATAATATTTTTAACTGATCTAGTATTTACATTAACTTTTTTATCCTCTATATCTATAATGTTCAATTGATTAAAATCATGATAATATGTTTCTTTAATTAAATAATTCTTAAGCTTTGTTCCTTTATTTTTAAACCATTTATCCCTAATATCTACATAGTTATCCCAATTCCAATTTAATCCTGGCTCTTCTACATCTAACTCCCCAAATTCATACCTATTTATCTTCATAAAATATGTTTTCATGCCTATGGGAACAAAATAGTTATTTTTATCCTTTATAGCGTCATATATATTATTTATGTTTTCTATCTTGTCCTCTAGATTTAGTGCAACCCCACTCCCTGTATATATCCCAGTTGGCATATTATAAAAGTATATTAATGTAGGCCCTTTGTCTAAATACAATTTTGTATTAAGTTTTTTAAAAAATTGTTGCTCATCCTTTGCTTTTATCACATCATACTTGATATTTATTCCAATATCTTCTTTTATTCTATCAGTTTCATATCTTAACATTGGAAACTGTATCTGCAATTGCCCATGATGAATATCCCAAATGGCTATTGTAACTTCATCTTCATTTACTTCTTTTTTCCCATCAATTCCATCATTGGAATTTTCCTCTTTATTTTTAATTTCTTCTTTCAAAGAATCATCTGATGTTGTTTTCTTTCCATTATCAACTATAGTACATCCAAATAAAGATGATAGTAATGCCATAACTAAAATTATTATGACTACTCTTTTCATAAAATCCCCCTTTGTTTTTTAGTTTATATTGGTAATAATGTAGTTATAAGTAATTATATCATATCTTTTGCGTTAAGATATGGGCTATAAAGGAGAACCCATCATTAAGTACCGCTATAGAATCAAATACAATTACCTAAAAAAATAAAGCACCTTAGAACAACTGTGTCCATTAGGTGCTTTTAGCAAGTTAAATTATATTTTCCTTAGTGTCTTTGCTTATTTATTTTCTTTTTTAAACTTAATACTTCCTTCTCATTTAGTCCTGTTATATTTACTATCATATTAATGTCCAACTCTTCTTTTAACATTTTTAAAGCTATCTCTATTGCTTTATTTTTTTCTCCTGTTCTGATTCCTTCGTTTTTAATATTATCTAATGTTCTTTCCAAATTATGAACCATTTTATCTACCTCCTCGTATAATATAGTTAGAACATTTGATAGAAAATAAAGTTCTTTTCTACCGAACATTCTCACTAAAAATAACTTCAATATTCATATTCTTAAATAACCTTTTAATACAAAACTTATCTTATT
>NZ_JBAKFX010000035.1:0-45805 GCF_037577855.1 Dethiothermospora halolimnae
CAATTTTAAAAGCCTAAATTTGGCCATTGTTCGTGTTTTTCAAAGGTCTTTTTGTCGTGCATAAATTTAATATTAGAGAATTTAAATTTTTTCACTTAAATACTCTTGACTTTTACTAGCTGGTCTAGTTTTATTGGTTGAGGGATTACGAATCCCCCAACAACAGAAATTGGAGGGTTCCGTGGGCTTTGGGTGTTAGTTGGTTTTGGTTTTTAAATTAGCTTTATTTTCGTCTCTTTCCCGCCACTTTCAGGGCGGAGGACCGGGCATGCCCGGTCCCTACATCCCCAGTTGGGGGATTACGAATCCCCCAACAACAAAGTCTGTAGTGTTGAATTCATTCGACGATTTCCTTAACTTTCCACTCTCCTCTCTCAACTGTCCACTATCTTTTTATATTTCTTCTTTACCCACTCTTCTTTAATAAAAAAGGCACTAACATATGACTTTAGTCATATGTTAGTGCCTTTTTTTATTAACGTATAATGCCAACTGGGTTCTATTAGCTACATTAAGTTTACCCATTATTTTTGTTAAATGGTTCTTAACCGTCCCTTCTGTAATAAATAATTTTTGACTTATTTCTTTATTATTTTTTCCTTTCCCCACTAATATGGCTATTTCGGTTTCCCTCTTTGTTAACTCCTCATATTCTCCCTTTATCACCTTTAGATCTTCTTTACTTTCATTTTTGTCTTTGCTATTAAAGGCTTTAACAACCTTCGTTGCAACCTCTGGTTGTAATAATACATTCCCCCTGTACACTGTCTTTATTCCCTTTATTATCTCATCTGATTTTACATCCTTTAATATGTATCCATCGGCTCCATTTTTTAAGCCTTCAAATATGTACTGATCTTCATTAAATGTGGTGAGTATTATTATTTTTATATTAGGATATTTTTCTTTTATAAGCTTTGTAGCTTCTACTCCATCCATAATAGGCATTCTTATATCCATAAGAATCACATGGGGACTTTTATCTTTAAGGAATTTTAATGCTTCTTTACCATTTATACTTTCCCCTATTATTTCTATTTCATCACAGAGACCAAGCATCATACTAAGGCCTTCTCTGATTAAAGCTTGATCATCCACTAACATAACTTTTATCTTTTCCATCCTCTTCCCCCCTAAGTGGAATTTTTATATCTATTATAAATCCTTTATCTTTAATATTTTTATAATTTATATCACCATCTAATATTTCTATTCTTTTACACATTCCCTTTAGTCCATTACCTTCTTTTATATTATGGCATCCTAAGCCATTATCTTCTATTATTAATTTCAGTATATTATGATCTATTTCAATAGTTATATTAAATTGTGTTGCTTTCCCATGTTTTATACCATTGGTTAATCCCTCTTGAATAGATCTATATATGATATTTTTCATATCTGGAGATAACATTTCTATATCTTCATCTATATCATAATTAACCTTAATATTATCCGATATAGTTAAATTCTTTTTTAAATCATATAGAGAGTTAATAATATGATTATTAGTATTTTCCTTTAAGGCATAAACAGCTTTTCTTACTTCATTCATACTATTTCTAGCCAGATTTTCTGTCTTTTCAATCAATTCCTTAGTTTTCCCTTTATCCTTATCTATTATCTTCCCTGCAACCTCTAGATGCATTATAAGGGCTGTCAAATTATGTCCTATAGAATCGTGTATTTCCTGGGAAACCCTGTTCCTTTCCTTAGATATAGTCAGTTCTTCTACTTTCTTTGAATACTCTTCAAGTTTATCATAGGCTTCCTTTAATTCTTTATTTAACTTTTGACTTTTTCGTCTTTCTGTAATTTGAAAGCGTAGATAAAGTAAACTGATTAATATAAATGCTATAAATATCAAATACTGAATATAGTCTGCTAAATTATAATACAACCCTTTCCAAAACTCTAATGTTATAATACCTTTTAATATTTTAGGATGAATAGGATATATCATAAATAAAAGCATTTGCAATATTACTAAGTTTTTATTTATTTCATAGGGAAGTACGATTATCTCATAGAAAATAATAAACATATATGCTTGGGTATAGCCCCTATCAAAATAGGCTAACATAAAAGCCCCTATTGTAGATATTAATAATGATATATAATACCTGTCTTTATATTTATAAAAAAACCTATATCTTAAATTATCATTTAACAATATTATAAAAAAAAGCCCTAAATATATAGCTAAATTAGATTTTAATTTATATTTAGATATAATGTCAAAAAATATTGCAATTAGAGCCCCAACTCTAAGGTATTCACTGTACTTTTCAATTTTATCCATATCATCCCTCCCTTTGTTATAATTTTAATTTATAATTGGTGAATTGTAAATTAAAAATACAGGGACTAAATATATTTAGTCCCTGTATTTTTAGTTTGTCGAAGGGGTGCCTTCGGAATTGTTAATTGTTAATTTTGGTGTGTCAAAAGTTTTTGCCTTAGACCTGCCTTCGGAATTTTTAAATTGTAAATTTCTCTTAGTTGCTAGGGGATTGGCAATCTCTCAGTTTTCCACCTTTACCAGTTTTATTGGTTGGAGGATTGCGAATCCCCCAACAACGAAATCCATAGGGACAAGGCATGCCTTGCCCCTCACCTCTTCCCTCTGTGGAAGAGCTACCCATTCTTCTTTAATAGCTACCCATTTCTCTTTAATCCAACAAGTCTAACACCTATTCCAAAGAATACAGCTCCCATTGCCACTAATACAATAGTTGGCAATATAACTGTTTCAAAACTAAATCCGTACCCATACATTGCCATCTTTTCTATTCCTTCAATTGCCCATTTTTGAGGTGTAATATTTGAAAGGACTAATATTATTTTAGAATCAACGGCTTCTATAGGCCAAAAACACCCTCCAAGCATAGCTGTACTTGTTAACACTATAGGTGTTATGGCTGATAATTGACCATGATTTTTTACAACTCCAGATAACAATAGTCCAAGGGACGTTACTGCAAATACAAAGGCTATTATTATTAGTAGTACTCCTATCATACTAGGGCCCATATCTACTCCCAGCATATATTTTCCTCCCATAATTAAAATAGCTATTTGAAGAAATCCTAATATAAAACTAACTACTAGATTTCCACCTAATATTGATGTTTTTGATATAGGGGATATCAATATTCTTTGCCAAGTATTATACTTTCTATCCTGAAGTATTTCCCCTACTGAAAATACAATACTATACATTGTAAAGAATAGAGTAAACCCTATAAGACCATGTTTTACTTGATCATACTTATTATTACCTGCATCTAATATAGTTCTTTTTACCTTTATTGGAACCCTATACTTCCAAGCTTCCATCGTTTTATCATACATACTATCAAAAATTTCTTTTTCACCTTTATTTATATACTGAGTTATATAATCAGTTGCATCTTTTGATATATTGATATTAGTAATCATTTTAGTGGTTATTGATGACACCATATTTTCTATAGTCATGGTATACTGATCTTCCTTTAATTTTGCTATACCTATTGAGGGGTTTATTCCCTTCTTTATATCATTTTGTAACCCTTTATCAATTATTACAGCTGAATTAGCATTATTATTTTCTATTGCTTCAATAGCTTTAACCTTTTCTGATACCTTATATTTAAATCCATTGTTATCTTTTAATTCTTTTATTAGCATATTGGAATACTCACTATTATCATTATCAACTATTAAAACCGTTGGTTTATAGCTACTATCTAAACCTCCAACCACTAATGTAAAGGCAAAGGCCATTATCATCATTAATAAATATATAAAGTAATCACGCTTTAATTTCTGAAGTCTCAGCATCATTATGCTTAACATACATAGCCCCTCCCTTTTCTCTTAATATTAACACTCCTATTGTTGTAAATACTATTCCCATAGCAACTAAACCTATTATAGCTGTAAATATTTCTTCTATATTATAACCCATCATTATATTTTGATATGCCTTTAAAGCCAGACCATTTGGAGTAAGACTACTTGCCTTTTTAAATATCTCTGGAAACATATCTAGAGGTACAAAACTACCACCTAAAAATGCCATACCATGTATTATTCCTGCAGTAAATACATCTGATGCCTTATAGTTTCCTGTCTTATATGTCAGTGCCATTATTATCATTCCAAGTCCAGCTATGGCAAATGCCGATAGTACTCCTATTAGTAAAACAAGTTTTATATTTCCCCAGTCTACTTTAAGAACAAAGGAACTAAAAACAATTAAAACTATAATTTGTATACATGCATATGTGAATATTGTAAAGAACTTTCCAATGGTTATCTGAAGTTTTGAAACCCCTGCCATAACCATCCTTTGATATGTTTTATTATCCCGCTCTTCAAGGAGTAACCTTCCTCCGTTTCCAGCAGCGAATAATATAAACATAACTGTCATAGCAGCAGCATAATATTGATAACTGCTTATTTGCTTCTTACCGTTTACTTTTATACCTTCCAATTCCAACCTATAATTTTCAATATTTTCTGTCATTTTTTCCATTATATTTGCCATATCATCAAATATTTTATTTTCTATCCCCTCTTCCATGGCAGTTTCTATTAGGACGTTCTTCCCTATTATTATTGAAGATACCCTATCTGAAAAACCTGATACTATTTCTTCTACTATCTGACTTTTTATATTTTCATTAGGATTACCTATAACCTTTATATCCACCTTATTTCTAAAGGGCATTAAAAAGTTCATATACATATCAAATACAAAATCCTCTGGGAGTACAACCATGGCAGATATTTCATCGTTATCTATTGCTTCTATTGCCTCTTCTTTTGTCATAATTTTATAATTAATTATTTTTTTAACTTCTTCACTATTTAAAAAGTCATCAATAAACATATTTTCAAAGTTTAATTTATCTAAATCGGTTTCTAAATTATTGAAATCTTCATTTTTCATGTTTCCTGAAATTAAATCACTATTTAAATACTCTTTGAATTTTTCAGTACCAACATTCTCTTTATATTCCTTTACCAAGGCTATGTCTACTTCTATATCACCGTCTCCTCCCATCATACTCCCTCCAAGGGCTGTTCCTAGTATAGAGATTAGTATTATTGGCATTATTAAAGTCAACCCTATAGCCTTTTTATCACTTAGCATAACCTTCAGATCTTTTATAATTATATCCATTGCCTGCATATATTCACCTCCTAGTCTCTTAAGGCTCTACCGGTTAAGTGTAAAAATACTGATTCAAGATTAGGCTTTTTAACATCTATAGATAAGATATTACTATTCGTTTCACTTACCTTTTCTATAATACCTTTAAATATATCATCATCATTTTTAGTAGAAACAATTATCTCATCATCAATATTTTCTATAGCTTCTATATGTTTTACTTCTTTTATTTTATTTATAAGTTTTTCGTTTATATTATCAAACTTAAGACTTATCTTTTTTTGTCCCTTAACTATATTTATTAATTCATCCTTACTTCCTGATGCTATAACTTCTCCTTTATCCATAATACTTATTTTGGAACATAAATACTCAACTTCCTCCATATAGTGACTTGTATATATTATGGTCATGCCCTCTTTGTTTAACTTAAGAACTGTATCTAGTATATGATTTCTTGATTGGGGATCTATTCCTACAGTGGGTTCATCCATTATAAGTAGTTCCGGTTTATGAAGTAGCGCTGCCCCTATATTTATTCTTCTTTTCATTCCCCCAGAATACTTTTCTATTTTATCTTTAAGTCTATCGGTAACCCCTATTATTTGTGATATTTCATCAATTCTAGATTTTAATTCCTTTCCCCTAAGCCCATAGGAGTGTCCCCAGAATTTAAGGTTTTCATACCCTGATAATGTTGGGTATAGAGCTATCTCTTGGGGTACTACTCCTAGTTTCTGCTGTATAGCCTTTGGATTTTTTACTATATCTTGTTTATTAAAATATATCTCTCCCTCAGTAGGTTTTATCAGTGTAGATATCATTGATATAGTTGTGGACTTCCCTGCACCGTTTGGTCCTAAGAGTCCAAAAACCTCTCCCTTTCTCACTGAAAAATCAATACCGTTAACCGCATTTACCTTCTTAAAAGACTTTTTTAAATTTTTCACTTCTAATAATGCCATATTATCTACTCTCCTCTCCATTATTAAATATATCTTCAAATATAACAGGTATTCCCTGGTCCGCATCTTCTATTTCTAAAGTATTACTTTCATTTAGTTCTGGAAATACAAATTGCTGTTCCTTCTCTATATCCCATCGTTTGCTATTGAATATAAACTTATTTCCCTTCAATCTTCCATTATTTTTATATATTAGTCCAAATTCAAGGTCTGTTTTTACAATATAGTCATCTATATCTATATATGTGTCGTATTTAAAATCTTCTATACTGACTGTTTCTAGATATTCTTCAATATACTTAGCTATTTCTGTTGGATTAGTATTTTCCTTTCCTCCAATACGTATATATTTACTAAGCTCCCCTATAAGCTCTGGATTTTCTAAAATAATATCTACAGTTTCATTTACCAATGTATTCAATTTATTGTTGTCTAAAGTTATGGAATAGTGGGTGGCCTTTACTGTTCCGTCCTCAGTATCCAACAATGCTTTTTCTCCTGATACCACATTTTCCTCCTTTAGAGCATTGAGCCATTTGTCCCTTATCCTTTCAATTAACTTTTCGTCAATTTCTAAGCCTTCAGTATATTCTTTTCCCTGTTCTATTTGATTTAGATTCAAATACTTACCTAATATAGGCATCTTTAGAAAAAGATTTTCTCCATTCATATAAAATATAGAGTCAAACCCCATTCCCCCAAAATTAAAATAATTTCTAGATATAACTTGGTTATTTTTGTAATCATGCTTTAGGTTCATTGTCATTTCAATTTCTTTAATGTAATTTAACTCCTTTATTTCTTCCTTTGGTAAACCTTCGGTGTCAAACTTATTTTCTATAACCACGTTATACAAGGCCTTTCCCTTTGCTACATCACCTGTATTTATACTAGCTTCTTTATAGGTATTATAATTTCCTTTATCACATCCAAACAAATTAGCAAACAATAGTATAATTAAGGTGATTAATAATAATTTTTTCATTATATACCTCCTCTACTGATTTTATATTTATATTATATTAGTTTCTAGTTAATTTTTCTTGTATAGTTTGGCATATGTTTTTATTTAAAACTATGACTTTTTGCACTTTATTTTTTATGGAACAAAAACACCTTCAGTGATTTTTGTTGGTGCAAAGTACAAAATGCAGGGAACAGGGGGTTGAGTTACACTATATTGTGAAGTAATATTTAATATGTCAAGACCCGATATAAGGGAATTTATGCCTTAAAAAAGCCAATCTATACAGATTAGCTTTTTTCACATTGATTTTTGCTCATTTTACTATTTCTTATATACAATATCAAATCAGTACTCACCATAAGAAAGTTTAACATATATAAAAATATTACATTATCGTAGTGATAAATTTTTTTATGTAGTATTCCTGCAACATATCCCATAAGTAGTATAACTAAAAATATGGGACTTTTTCCTTCCACTGATTTTGATTTGTATGACTTATAAATGGAAAATGGCCATGCTGCTCCAAAACATAATAACATTATAATCTCAAAAATACTCATATTTTTCTCCTCCTTAGTATACAGTATAGAAATGAAGGCTTTCAATAGATTCCAATCTATTGTTAAGTTGGGGGATTACGAATCCCCCAACAACGCAGGATATCCCTCAATAACTTGGTATACCCCTCAATAACTTAGTGTTAAGTCTTTTATTGATATATAACTTTATTAATTAACTTAAGCCATTTTTTACTGAAAATATGGCAAGTTGAGTTCTATCTCTTAAATCTAATTTATTAAGAATATTAGTTATATGGTTTTTAATGGTACCATTACTTAGATAAAGTTCCTTGGCTATTTCTTTATTATTTTTTCCTTCTCCTAGAAGCCTACATATATCCTTTTCCCGTTTTGTTAGAATATTTATCCTATCATCAACAGAGTTTGATATAGTTTCATTTGCCATCTGGGAAAATTTATTTATTACTTTAGTTGCAATATTAGGTTGTATAAGGGAGCCTCCATCGTATACTGTTCTTATGGCATTTAATATTTCATTTGGACTTGCATCCTTCAATAGATAACCAGATGCTCCATATTTAAGGGCATCATAAATATATTCATCATCATTAAACGTGGTTAGTACCAGTACTTTTATATGGGGAAAATCCCTTTTTATAATTTTTGTGGCTTCCACTCCATTCATATTGGGCATTTTTATATCCATTAAAACTACATCTGGAATGGTATCTTTACATATATCATATGTCTCCTGGCCGTCTTTAGCTAGCCCAGATATTTTTATATCTTCTTCTTTACCGAGTATCATACTAAGTCCTTGTTTTAATATATCTTGATCATCAGCTATGACAACCTTTATCACCTATTATCACCTCCGGGTATGTCCAGTTGGGGGATTACGAATCCCCCAACAACATCGGCGAATCCCCCAACAACATCGGGGAATCCCTCAACAACATAAGTCAAAGAATTTCTTAAAAGCATGGATCAATAAATCTCTTAAAAGCATGGAGCAATGAATTTCTTAAAAGCATGGATCAATGAATCTCTTAAAAGCATAGGTCAATGAATCTCTTAACAGCATAGGTCAATGAATCTCTTAAAAGCATAAGTCGATAAATTTCTTAACAACTGAGTTGTAACCTTACAATAAAGGTAAACATCCCTCTATAATAAAACCTTGTTTAGAACTAAACTTAACTTGTCCCTTTACATCAGTTATCCTTTCCTTCATTCCCTTAAGTCCATGTCCCTTGTTAATAAACTCACATCCCTTACCATTATCCCTAATGAAAAACTCTATTTTATCTTCTAAATATATTAGCTCAATAATAACATTAGATGCACATCCGTGTCTAACTGAGTTTGTTAGTGCCTCTTGGATAGTACGATATATAACTATATTTATTGATGGTCTGGTTTTTACTACTTTTCCTTTGACATTTAGTTTAATATTTACTTTAGTTTTATTTGAAAAGTCATCAATAAGTTTTTCTATAGAATTTAAACCAACCGATATATTATCATGATTTTTTAATGTTTCTACAACTTCTCTAATCTTTTTTAATCCATCTCTCATAGAAATTATAGACTTTGATATTAATTCCTTTGAGCCTTTACTATCTTCCTCTAGTAAATGATAAGCCATTTCCATTTCCATTATAGTTCCAGTTATACTGTGTCCCAATGTATCATGTAAGTCCCTAGCTATTCTATTCCTTTCCTTTACAATAGTCAACTTCTCTATCTCATTTGCATATTCCCTTAACTCTCTATGGGCCTTCAATAATTCTTTATAAAGCTCTTCTTTATCTTCCTTTTCGCTTTTATAATATTGAGACAAATTAGTAACCACTAGCACAAAAGTATTTATTAATGTAAAGAATGCCATTTCTGATATATTCTTAAGATTAGGTCTATAATATATAAGGGTTAAATACTTTATAAGGGATATAATAACTGTTGTTATTCCTATGTAAATACTGCTTCTTTTATTCAAAAAGAGGCTAATCTCTAACAATACTACTATATAAAAAGAATGAAAAAAGTAATTTATTAAAAATCTAGAATTATGCTCTAAAAAATATATAAGCATTATATCTAGAATAAAACTAAGTTTATATAATTTTTTATTTTTAAATAAAAAATTTCTTAATAAACCTACTATGATATAGAAAACAAAAATTATAGTTAAATTTAATAATCTACTACTCTGGGCATTTTCAAAATATATTCCACCATAAAATATTGTTGAAAGTATAATTAATTTTAATATAATAAAAATTTTCAATTTATTATTATTCATATCATTTATCAGTCCTAACAATTTATATGACTTTTAATCAGACTACAGATTGTTTTAATCATCTTCATCAATTTCAAACAATGCTCTAAAAAAATGATATACCTTTTTATTTGAAGGGCCCTTGTTTTGATGTTTTTCCACAAACTTATCTATATATTCTAGAAACTCCTCATGTTCTTTATCAGTTAAATATATCTCTGTTCCTCCTACTACTCCTGAACTAGATTTTAATTCCCCTTTTTTAGTATTTCTATATTTGTCAAAACTTCTCACTACGTATTCTTTACTATTATCATATATATTTGCTATCATCTTTTGACTTTCATTTAACATAACATTTCTAATAGAATTATCTATCTCTTTATTATTTATTTGAAAATCTCCTGCAGTTGGCTTGTAATATTTAGCTATTATTCCATTTACCTCTTTTGTATGGGACAATTCTAATATTCCTGCCTTTTCTAATTTTTTAACATGATAATGAACCTTAGCTGGAGTCTGCTCCATCTTATCCGCTATCTGTTTTACTGTAGCAGGCTCATTTAATCTATGATAATGGGACAATATTTTTAGTCTATAGGGATCAGAGAATGCTTTTATCTCTTCTTCTGTTGTTAATATTTTTGTTTTCAAGTTTTATCACCTCTATCCCTATTATACACAACTTTTATTCATTTCGGAAATTGATATTTAATAGTGGTAATAATGATGCTATCATTATTGAAACCCCCATAATTAAAAATAAATGTTCCATTTTAATTGCTTCAGATAATGCTCCTGACAATCCGCCCCCTAAAGGCATGGCAGCGCTTGTTAACATTCCCAATAGAGCACTTATTCTCCCTATTTTTTCCCTAGGAACTTTAGATAACATGTAAGCCGAAAGAGGTGATGTGGTAATAGGCATGATCATTCCAAACATAAAAAATATTATTGTAGCAAAAAGTAGTGGGGATATTAAAGTAAAGTTTATTAGAGCAGGTAAACTAAACAATGCATAACAAACCCCTAAAAGACTCATTCCAAAAGAAATAAGATAACCCTTCTTAAATTTCGACCCAACCTGGGCAGTAATAACTCCTCCTAATATCACCCCGATTGGAAAGGCTAAATTCATTATGCTATATCCCTTAGGTCCAATATGCAAAATATCTGTAGCATAGGCTGGTAATAATACATTAAAAGGAGTTAAACAAAAATTTATAAAGGAAAAAAGTAATACCGCAATCAATACCACTGGTATCTCCTTCATTACTTTAAATCCCTCAATTAATTCTATAAAATAGCTTTTAACATTTAAAGATTTATTGTCTGTTGTTTCTTCCTTAATTTTTATATTAAAAATAGTAAAGGCAGAAATGAAAAATGTTAATCCATCAATAAATATTGCCCCTGAAAACCCGGCTAAGGCAATTATAAATCCAGCTATTCCAAGTCCCGCAATTTCTGCAAAGGAACTTATAGATTGAGAAATTGAACTGGCTGATAAAAATAGTTTCTTTGGTAGTAAAAATGGGATTAATGACATTTTAGCAGGTCTAGCAAAGGATTCAAATGTGGAGTTCATAAAAGTAAACATATATAAATGCCAAGGTAATAGTCTATTGGTTAGCAATAAAAATGCTGTTAACGACACCATTACTCCCCTTCCTATATCACAAATAACTATTCCCTTTATCTTTGATACCCTGTCAGCCAATACTCCAGCAAAAGGGCTAAATATTATAGAAGGAATACAATTTACTATGTATAATGTACCAAGTAATAACTTTGACCCTGTCAAGTGATATACCATAAGAGAGTAAGCAACCGTATCAATAGAATCCCCAAATCTAGATATAAATCTAGCAAATAAAACCATTATATATTTTTTGTGTCCTAATAAATCTTTAATTGTTATCTTTTCTTTTTTTATATTAGCTTCCATTAAAAAACCTCCATCATTAAAATATTTTTAACGTTAATATTATTTTAATGATTCTTTTTTATTATGTCAATGTTTTTTTCTGAGTTTTTTATTTAAAAAGGAAAACTTATTATTTTTATATAAATATTAGAACTTATATTTTCCCACCAAAAAGATAAAAATAATTTTGTAAGTTAATAAACTTACAGTTTGGTTATTGGGGATTACGAATCCCCAATAACCAAACCTTTGTAGGTTAAAAAGCTTACAAAATAAATCATATCGGAGGTTATTTGATGAACAATTATTCTAATATGTCTGGTCAAAATAATTTTGATGTAAGAGCATATGAGATTGCCGAAGCTAGAAGAAGAATGGGATTAACAAATAACTATAGTAGTACTATGACAAGTTCAACTAATGGTGCTATGTCAACTAATATGGGTATGTCAAGTAGTACTACTACACCTACTGGTAATACAATGTCAAATAATACTACTATGTCAAGTCCTATGATAAGTTATAATACTACTGGAACCATCGGTACTGTTCCATCTTTAATGGAATCCCAATCTATAGATTATAGTGAAATTCAAAAAGCAAGGCAAAAAATGAATCAAGGTTCGTCAACAAGTTCTCTGATAAGATAGGCAAAAGCGGCCCTTTGGGCCGCTTTTGAATTGTAAATTAGCTGGGGGATTACGAATCCCCCAGCAACTAAATAAAGTAATCTTCGAATTAATTCGAAGCTAAAAATAATCTTTGAATTAATTCGAAGCTATGTGTATTTAGCTATAGGCAATAAACCTATTTGCTTACTTTGCCTAAAGCTACTAGCAAATTATATCTTAATAATATCCGTATCCTGGGCCATAACCATACCCTGGACCATAACCATATCCTGGTCTATAACCGTATCCAGGCCTATACCTAGGATATCTTCTTCTTCTGAATAATTCTTGTAATAATATTATTCCTGTTATATCCCTCAATAGTCTTCTTCTACTATAGTAAGGTCTCTGTTCTGCTGATACATTCTTTGACATTCCTCTTCTATTATCATAAGGGTCTTCTCCTAATTCTGGACATTCTTTTATCATCTTCTCACAAACTTCATCTACCATTTTTTCATAGTCTTCCTCATCACATTCATAATACTCTGGCATTTCATAGGTATGTCTATCTATACAATCCATTACTTTAGGATGTACTCTATAATATAATTCTGGATAAGGCATATTATTATATTGATAATCCATAAAAAAACCTCCCTCTATTAAATATAATATTTTTATGCAATATTATATTATGAATTTAGGAAGGTTTTTGACACAATTGCCGAAGAGTTTGCCTTCGGAATTGTTAATTGTAAATTTTAAATTATAAATTGGGGTTGTTTTATAGTTTTTGGTTGTTAGTTGTTTTTATTCTTTTAATTGGTTTTATTTTCGGCTCTTTTCCGCCACTTTCAGGGCGGGGGACTGAATATATTCAGTCCCTACATCTTTGGTTGGTGGATTACGAATCCCCCAACACCGAAAGCCGTAATGGGGAATATACGTAGTGTGGAATTCATTCCACGGTTTCCTTTAATTCTTCAATTAAAAATTTCCGGAGAATGAATTCTCCTCTACGTTTCAAAAAAGTGTTTTATGGTTGCCCCTTGGACAGGGCATGCCCTGTCCCTACATATGAGGAGGCATAGTTCCGTCTCCTTACACTTCTTCTTTCTTCTTTACACTTTCCTCTTTAATAATAGTAGCTTCGACTTCAGTCGAAGGTTTCCTTCTTTATTCTTTATTCTCTATTCTTTATTCTCTGCTTCTATAAAGCTTCTACTCTCTTCATTCTATATATAGTCAATATATTAAAAACTACTATATAAACAAAAGTGACTCCAAAACTAATCCACGGTATACCACCACTTTGATCTAACATATTTGCATGTGTTACTAAATTATATGGTAAAAATTCACTAATTGAATTTATTTTATAAAATAAAGGCATAGTAAATATTATAGCTAAAGTTAAGAATCCTGCGATTAGCCCTTTTTTTACTAAACTACTTAATAATACTATCAAAGATATATTAAATATATAATAACTAGAAAATAATAAAGCTCCTTTCATTACTTGCAAATAGTCAATAACATCTTTACTAAATAATATTTTTGAATAATAATAATTAATTGAAAAACCTATAAACATAAATATAGGAATAACTAAACTATAGTTTATAGTCTTTGCTAGAACCATTCCAGTCTTTGATACTCCTTTAGAATAGGGAAAGGCTAAAGTCTGTCCCTTAACTTCATCTGCTAATATTCCCATCAATGATAAAGCTAGAACTATATTAACTATTTGAAATAAATCCTTCATATAATTTTGTACTGCCATTTTTTGTGTCATTTCTATAGAAGCCACTATATTCATTGAAACCTGATTTTCTAGTATTTTAGGTAACATTTTAAGCATTAAAGGGTCAAGTATGGCAAATAGTACTATGCTTACTCCTATTATTAAATATTTATAACTTCTTATGCCCTCTATTATCTCTTTTTTTAAATAAGCTTTAAAACTATTCATTTCCCTTCACCACCTTCATAAATATTTCCTCTAGGTTATTTTTTCTTAAGTTATAGGATATAACTGGATTATCAAATTGTGATATGATTTTAAGTAGTTTACTACCTGCTATATCACTATTATTTACATAAACACTTATCATGTTTTTATCTACATTTATTTTATCTATCCATTTATTTTTATTAAGCTCTGCTATATCGCTATTAAATTCTTTTTTAAATTCAATATCATATACCGGTGAAATATATTTATTGGTTATCTCTTCTAAACTTCCCTTCAAAGTAATTTTTTTATCATTTAATATAGCAACCTCATCACATACCCTTTCCACATCATTTAATATATGGGTTGATAAAAATACAGTAATATTTTCATCCTTTAATCTTTTGATTATATTAAGCATATCTTTTCTACCTTCAGGGTCTAATGCAGATGATGGCTCATCTAAAAAAATTATATTTGGATTGTTATATACAGCTACAGCCAAACCAAGTCTCTGCCTCATCCCCCTTGAGTATCCTCCAACTTTTCTATTAGCTGCTTTTTTTAAATCCACCTCTTCTAATAATTTCTCAGTTCTAGTTTTTATATCTTTTTTACTATATCCAATAACTTCGCCTATAAAGTTTAAATATTCAAATCCCGTCATATAGGGATAAAACTTAGGATCTTCAGGCAGATATCCTATCTTCTTCATTATTTCTTTTTTATTTTTTGTCATACTCATACCATCTATCTCTATATGACCTTTATTATAATCTATTAATCCTGTTAGAATGTTCATTGTAGTTGACTTGCCTACCCCATTATGACCTAAAAACCCATATATTTTTCCATCTTCTACTTGAAAATCTATACCATCTAAAACTTTGTATTCTCTATAGCTTTTATGCAAGTTTGTAACTTTTATCATGTTAATACCTCCTTCTGCCAAATAGCAAATACCCAATAGGTCCAAATGTTGAGACCAATAATACAATTAATAACCATATTGGTTTTGATAAACTCCTAACTCCTTTTCTAAATATTAAAGTGATACAAAGTATTTTAAGACCAAACTCTAAAATAATTAGTGGTAACAAAAGTTTTATTATTTCCATAGTTGTTAACCCTTCAAACATAATATATTTCTCCTTTCTTTTTCGATTTCATTAATATAACGTATAACTCTTCAAAAAGTTCATAACAAAGTCACCTTCGGTTCTACTTTGTTATGTGGAGAATACAAACATTTCTTAATAAACTGTGGGATTACGAATCCCCCAGCAACTGGATTTTATTATTGTTATATATTATATGGCTTTAAAATCCTCCTGAATATATTCAGGACCTACATAAAGAACCGTTTAATAAAAAAAGAAAATTAAAATGACTTTTCATCTTAATTTTCTTCCACTGGCTCTCCACAGTATGAGCAATATTTAGAATTAAGTTTTATATTTTTTCTACAGTTGGGACACTCCTTAGTTTTAAATATAATTCGAGTTACAATTAGATAGATTATTAGATTACTAGGGACATTTAACAACCCAAATATTCCCCACAACCATTTGTTTTCTCCTCTTTTAGATGCATCATAAAATATCCAGCTAGCCTGTATAAGCAATAGTGTGGCAATTCCTCCCCAAATTAATGGATGGATAACTCTAAGTTCTTCCATGGTAATTCTCCTTCCTACTTCTTATCTTAATTATAAATAACATTATTATAGGAGATATTAAATAAGATGTTGTCTGAAGTAGTAATATTTCTCTGCCATATCCCATCAATGCCAATAATACTCCTATGGCAAGTATTATACTACTTAAAATAATAAAGGAAATAAGACTTAATATATTCTTTCGTTTATTATTAATTACATCAACTTGTTTAAATACAGCATTTACTTTTTCATACTCTATTGGTATATCTTCGTCAAATATATCTAACTCCTCTCTTACTTGGTTTAATTCTTCCCAATACTTCATACATTGACTACAGTTATTAATATGACATTTTATCTCTTCAGTCATTTTATCTTCACCATAAAAAATGTCTATAAGTTTACTTTTATATTTATCACAGTTATTACCCATTATCATCCACTCCTTTCATTTGGAGTTTTATCTTTTCTATACAATAATGAAGTCTTGATCTAACCGTTCCAACTGGACATTCCATAATATCTGAAATTTCTTTATAACTATAACCATAATAATGTTTTAATATAAATACCTGCCTCTTTTCTTCCGGTAGCCCATTCAATATGGATTTTACTTTTTCTACTTCAGTTTTATTTATTATAAATTCTTCTAAATTTTTTGCATCGGTTAAATTTTTATCTTCATCTCTAAAAGTTATTCTCTTATCCTTTCTTAGTTTATCACGATATAAATTTTTAGCAATAGTAATAAGCCATGTGGAAAATTTACCGGTAGATTTATACTTTTTTATGTTAATTATAGCCTTCATCATTGTTTCTTGAGTTATATCATCGGCTATTGTCTCATCTAAAGTTAATTTAATTAAATATCCCTTTAATATAGAGTAATTGCTCCTTAAAAGCTTTTCCATGGCATCCTTGTTTCCTTTTTTTGCTTTTTTAATTAATTTTTCTTCCAAGAGCAACCCTCCCTTCATTAATATAACGGATAAGTTATCAAAAAGTTCATTTTTTATATTACGGAGATTTCATTATCCTCTAGGTTTCAAAAGGACATTTTATAATTGTCTTAGGGACAGGGCATGCCCTGTCCCTACATCTTTATATTTCTTCTTTCTTCTTTACCCATTCTTCTTTAATTAAACATAGCTTCGACTTCAGTCGAAGGTTTCCTTATCTATTCTTTATTCTCTATTTTTTATTTTTTAGTTTTTTATTAAGATTTTTCATTTAAAATAAGTCCACTATAATCTATGCTTTCCATACTATCGTATTCCCTATCAAAGTATTCTTTTCCAGGCCCTTTTATACTTTTAAAACCTTTATATAACCTTTTAATCATTATTCTTATTGGTTTTAATAACTCCTTCATCCTCTCTTTATCCAAATTAGACATATTATTCATAAATATAGTTTCATTTATATTTAGTTCCTTTTCCCTATTTTTTTCTATACCTATATTATTTAAGTCTTTCTCAAAATCTAATATAATATTATTTATTCTAACTGCATGATCAGTATGTAAATGCTTATCAAACTTTTCTAAAGCTATAATTGCTTTATTGTATTTATCTATTAATTCCCTCATGTTTTCCAGTGCCCATTCTTTATTTTCCTCAATATTTTTTATCGCCTTTTCAAGATTCCTCTCATGATGATAGAATTTTCTGTATTCTTCAGTCAATTTTTCTAGTTTATCATAAAATTCATCGGATGCAATAAGATGATTTACCGATGAATACCCCACATTATTTTCGACTCTATTTACCGGTTCAACAGGTCCTATATTTCCAGTATTACTTACACTTCTTGTTCTATCTACATAACTGTTTCTATATCTATGTTTCCCCATGGAAGATGTCTTTTTTATTTTAGCCATTTTTATCACCTCTCTACATATATACCCCCAATCTTTATAATTAAGAATTAATTACAAAGTCAGGAACAAGTTTGGGATTAATTATTTATATTATTATATATCGGTGATAATAGATTAAATAATTAATAATTAAGGTGCTGAGTGTACTCAGCACCTTAATTATTAATTGGGAGATTTTAAATCCCCCAATAACAGAATCTATATCGAAGAGTGAATTCTCCCTATATCTTTCACAGTAATATTTCTTCTTTCTTCTTTCTTCTTTACCCATTCTTCTTTAATACGTCACTACATAATTTAATTTTGCGACTGTAAGGAGTAAAATCACCTTATCTATTCTTTATTCTCTATTCTTTATTCTCTATTATTTATTCTTTGTATCTATAAGTTTTTTCCTTTTATAGTTAACAGCTATTATTCCAACAGAAACTAATAATAAGGCTATAACCATATAGCTTGTTAATTTCTCTCCCGGTAAAAATATTACTGATAACAATGATCCCGATACCGGTACAATAAATTTATATAAACTTATCTCTCCAGCTTTATTATATTTGAGTAATGTATACCATAAAGAAAAGGCGGTGGCTGATAAAAATGCTGCATAAAATAGTAATCCCCAAGCCTTGGGTGTAAATGTCATAGCATCTGGGCTAAGTCTTGGGTATCCAATTAATAATAGAACTAAAGAACCTAAGAACATTTGCCATCCAGTTACTAAAAATGGATGAACCCCTTTAGATATCCTCTTAGCAAGTATTGTTCCAAATGCACTAACAAGGCCTGCCATAATTAAAAATCCTTCTCCCATAAGGGAAAATTCTAAATTGAAACCACCTTTCCCTATATTAACCAAGAAAATTCCTAAAAATCCCGAAATAAGTCCTACCACTTTTTTCAGATTCATCTTATCATCATGATATACAAAATGGGCCAATAAAACCACAAAAAAAGTTCCTATTGATGCCAATATAGCTCCCTTTATTCCCGTTGTATTTGCAAGGCCATTATAGAAGAAGAAATATTGTAGACTTGTTTGTAATAATCCTAAACCAAAAAGCTCTAATAATACCTTTCCCTTTACTTTTAATGAATGCTTAATAAAAAATACCAGTACTATGAATAATAATATTGAAGCTATAAAAAACCTCATACCCGCAAATACCACCTTAGCATTTAAATCTCCAGCCTCCATTCCAAGTTCAATATAACTTGTTTTTAAAACAGGAAAAGCACTTCCCCATAATACACAACATATAAGGGCTATAATTACTACTGTAATTTTATTAGTAAAAAGTTTTTCTGTATCCATTGCTATCACCACCATTTCTCCATATTAAATTTTATGACCACCAAACGGACAGGGCTTCCCCTGTCCCTACGTTTTTTTATTTATTCTTTCTTCTTTACCAATTCTTCTTTAATAATCGTAGGGTCTTGGCATGCCCAGACCGACTTTGATGCCATAGGTTTCTAGTTGCACCTTCCCCACCTCTTCATACGGCAGGGGCCTGAATATATTCAGGCCCTACAGATAGTTTATCTCTACAATTTAATTTTACGACTGTAAGGAGTAAAATAACCTTATCTATTCTTTATTCTCTATTATTTATTCTTTATTTAACAAGGTCCGGTACATACCCTTTAAACTGAGAATTATAAAGCTCAGCATATAAACCCTTATTTTCCAACAATTCCTCATGGGTTCCCTTTTCTTGTATACCTTTATCAGTAAGTACTACTATTTCATCGGCATTTTTTATAGTTGATAATCTATGGGCTATTACAAGGGTTGTTCTTCCCTTTGATAATCTTTCCAATGCCTTTTGAATTATTATTTCTGTAGCATTATCTAGTGCTGAAGTAGCTTCATCTAGTATAAGTATAGGAGGATTCTTTAAAAATACTCTAGCTATGGATAATCTTTGTTTTTGTCCTCCAGATAACATTATACCCTTCTCCCCTATATAAGTATCATATCCATTTGGAAGGTTCATTATAAAGTCATGTATATTTGCATTTTTAGCGGCCTCGATTATTTCATCATCTGTTGCATCTATATTTCCATAACTTATATTTTCTCTAATAGTTCCTGTAAATAAGAAAACATTTTGTTGTACTATCCCTATATTTTCCCTTAATGATTTCATAGTAACGTCTTTTATATTTTTACCATCTATAAGTATTTCTCCTTCATCTAGATCATAAAATCTAGGTATTAAATGACAGAGAGTGGTTTTTCCTCCACCTGAAGGTCCAACTAGAGCTAAGGTTTCTCCTTCTTTAATCTCTAAATTTATATCACTAAGTACAGTGTTTTCATCATTTTCATAGCTAAATGTTGCATTATTTACTTCTATTTTTCCCTTTACTTCTTCTATATCTACTGCATATGCTTTATCTTCAATATTAGGTTTTATACTGGTTATTTCTGTAAACCTTTGAAATCCTGTCATACCATTTTGATACTGTTGTACAAATGCAGCCAGTCTTCTTATTGGTTGTAAAAAGAAGTTAACAAATAATAAATAAGATGCAAAAGTCCCTTCATCTATTAATCCTTTTGCTGCGAAGATACCTCCAGCACTTATAACCACTAAGTTAAGGGCCTTTGTGAAAAACTGTATCCCCGCAGTAAACTCTGCCATGGCTTTAAAGGCCCATTCCCTAGAACCTCTAAACTCCCTGTTACCTTCATCAAACTTTTCCATTTCGTATTCTTCATTGGTAAATGCCTTTGAAACTCTTATTCCAGATATACTATTTTCTAACTGTCCATTTACCTTTGCTATTTTCTTTCTAACACTCATAAATGCAGCATGCATTTTTTTCCTCTTTGAAATTGTAAACCATAACATTAATGGTATAAATGCAAAGATTATAAGGGTAAGTCGCCATTCATAGGTAATAAGTATTGAAAAAGATCCCACAAGCATAACAGCTGATATAAATAAGTCCTCTGGACCATGGTGGGCAAGTTCCGATATCTCCCTTAAGTCACTTACTATTCTAGACATTAAATATCCAGTTCTTGTTTTATCAAAATAGCTAAAGGGCAAGGTCTGTAGATGTCCAAATATGTCTCTTCTCATGTCATATTCCATTCTTACACCAACCACATGTCCCCAATAATCAACTATGTACTGGAATATACACCTAATTATATATATTATAATCAATAAAACTGTTACCTTTACTATAAAACCTATATTCCCTTCAGGAATTGCATTATTTATAAACTCTTTGGTTACAACCGGAAATATCAAGTCTATTCCTGCAATTAAAAATGCACATATCATATCAATAAAGAATAATTTCTTATGGGGTTTATAATATTGTACAAATTTCTTAATCATAAAAAGCCCTCCTTTTAGTCCAATTTTTCTGACAATTCTCTTAAACCTATAACTAATTGATTTACTAATTTACTATCCATATCAGATAGTGAGTTTTTTACAAATTCATTACTAGCTTTATAACTTATGGCCTTTAATAGATCATCTCCTTTTTTTGTTATTATTACCCTATTGATTCTTCTGTCCTTTTTATCCTTTTCCTTTAAAATCAATCCCCTTTCTTCTAATCTACTTATCCTTTCTGATATAGTATTTGGAGCCTTATTATGTCTTTTAGCTATATCCGTTATTGTTGGATTTTCTTCATATGTATCTAGATGTACCAGCAGATGAAATTGTTCAAGGGATAAGTCATACTTCTGTGCCAATTCATGGTGTTTCTTATGAATGGAGCGGTTTATCTGTCGTATATATTTAACAATATCTTCAGTTATATATTCTATTTCCACTAATTCCTCTCCTTTCCTTTAACATATATCGTGCTACGAACCTTTAGGTACTCTAACATTATATTGAAATATGTAAGAATTGTCAATATATTTTGGAAAAAGAATAAAAGTCAATAAAAAATAGAGATTTGGTAACACAAAATTAGCTGGGGGATTACGAATCCCCCAGCCACACAATTGTAATGCAACATATTTTTGATCACACATTACTTTATTTCAATATTAAATTTTATAACCATCTATCGTACAGGGCATGCCCTGTACCTACATTTTTTATTCCTTCTTTCTTCTTTACACTTTCTTCTTTATATTCACCGTTTCTGCTATCAAAAAAGTATTCATATATATAAAAGCCACAACTCCAGTATCATTTATAACCAAGGCTACTATTGATGTGTAAAAAATTAGTTTTGCTTTTCTGGATAGATTCTTAATTTGTAATTTTAGCACAATAAACAATGTCTGTAATATCAAGATTATACTCCATGGCGGAATAACCATCATAAATATAAGTTGTTTTACTTTTCTTATTATCATATATAGAAGTTCTTTGTAGCCCAATACTGAAATTCTATATAATAAACTTCCCCCGTGGCTTTTGTTTACACTGATAAAATCAAAGAAAAAATTCCCTACTATTAATGCTAATCCCATCATTATAAAAACAAGAACCATCGGTTTAGTTGATTTCTTACCAAATAATTCAGTATAAATTATTGCTAAAAAAAGTACTATAGATGTTATATACCCTCCTATATTAGAACCATATTCATTTGATAGAGCCAATATATTTAGTATATAGATTAAAAATATGAAAAAAAAATATATCTTACCCTTTTTAATTTTTTCTTTCACATAAAAACAAACCATTATAGAAGTTACTAACAGTATCCCCATAGCTTCATTGTTTAGTCCATAAAATCTTCCTCCCACCAATACATTGTTATAACCTATAAATGTATTATATAAAAATCCCTTATCTATAAATATTCCATAGATCATAAAAATCCAAATAATCATAGACATCTTTTCCACTATATTGATTTCTATCTTAGTAATTAATGTGGATAATAATAAAGAAAATAAAACAATACTAGCTATATATAGCGGTATATATTTATATATTTTTAATAGACTCAATATATATGAGCCAGTTATTATAATAATTATAGTATTAAAAGTTAATTTCAGATTAAAAGAACTATTATTTTTTTTTATTATATATAAAAGCAATATTATTATTTCAGTGACTATAATTATTCCATGTAGTATATATTTTATTATGTTAAGATTAACAAAGGTTCTGAAATTATCTTTAGTTGCTTTTAATAAGTTATCATTTGGAATTATATCTATCTTATTCCCAACTTGAGTTTTACCATCTATATTATATAAACTTGCTATATGGGGGAATATATCTAGGTTTGATATAAGACCCATCCTTTTTGTAGTTCTACTAGTAAGTAGTCCATTATCAGTTGACCTGTTTATATATATTACTGGAGATAATGTAGAATTAAACTTTACATTCATATCTCCATATATATTTTTAGACATAATTAATATATTGTATTTATCAAAGGTATCTATATAGTCTTTTAAAATATATATCCTGTCTTTTTTATTTAAAGTATCAATTGATAAAACTAGGACATCTGCATTATTTAATAATTCGTCGGTTTTTCCATAAAGCCATTGTCTATCATAGATAACTTTATTTTCTCCAATTCCAATCAATCCATTTTTATTACAAGCAATTAAAGCCGATGAATCATTTCCCATATAGCCTACTTCTATTCCATTATTATTAAGTACATCTCCAAAAAAACTTATTTTATTAGAAAAGTTATCATAGTTTCTATTTAAAGCTGACAGTATATCATCATAACCATTTACTTCTAAACTACCATTACTTTTTTTTGATATCCCGTTAAATAAGCCTTCTTTAACATTGACCTTTCTACTTGTTGCTATGGTCATAAAAAGACTTTCGTAGCTACTTACTTTATACATTCCGTCTGTTCTATTATTTAATATTCCCATAGAGTAGTCTCTTTTTATAATTTTATCTACTAATTTAAAGTCCAAATCATCTAATATAATCAATATAGTTTTACTTTCTTTATTAAATCCCCTTACATTGGTGCTAACTAAAAGCAATAGTATAAATATAGATATAAACATTCTCTTTAATCTCATAACAACATCCTTAATAAATAATATAATTGGCTATAGATAATATCCCTACAGTTATAGAGAGTAAACCTATAAGTAGCCTTAATGTAAAATAGTTGTCCATAACTATATTATCTTTTTTAGTCAATTTTTTCTTTGAAAATAAACTTTTAAAATCGTATATCTCATCACCTATATTAAAAAAACCTAATAATATAAAAAAAATCCCTACTAAAAGCATATATTTTTATCAATCCTTATATAATTTAATTCATACTTTAATTGTAGACTAAAACTCATTTAGCTATACACTATTTAAGAACAAAGGTAGCTTTGTCCCTTCTTTGTTCAATTTTAATTATAATAGTTTTTCCCATATACTATATTCCATCCCCTTGTTATAATTAAATTAACTTATATAAAAGGGGGAACTTGTATTGATTATTGGCAAAAAAGTAACAATAAGACCTGTTGAAGAAAGTGATATTGATTTTTTATATAATTGGTGGAATAATGGCGATATGATGGCCCATGCAGGACTTGCCTATGGGGTATTAAGTAGTAAAACTGCAATATCAGAAAAAATCATGGAACAAATTAAAGACAGTAATACATATAGTACTTCTAAAAGATTTATTATATGTAAAAAAGAGGATAAGGTACCCATAGGAGAAATGGGCTATTCAAATTGGAACAAAAGATCTCAAAATGCAGAATTCGGTATAAAAATATGTGAAACCAGTGAGCAAGGAAAAGGATATGGTGAAGATACTTTATTTCATTTTATCGACTTTATGTTTAAGCACTTAAATTTAGAAAAAATATATTTAAGCACTATTCCTGATAACAAAAGAGCCCATTCCCTATATCATAAATTAGGGTTTAAAAATGTGGGAGTAATGAGGAAAGACTTCTTTGACTCTAGAACTGGAACTTTGTCAGATGTATTATATATGGATTTATTAAAAGATGAGTGGCTTGAAGTTAAGGAAAATTACCATTTTAAGTAAAGGAATTGGGTGGGGATTATAAATTCCCCCAAAGTATTGACAAAGTAAGTAAAAATGTCCGCCAGTCCTCGGATTTGGAAAATATATAGAAACGGTCGAAAATAGAATTCCAAACTCGCTACGCTCAAACAGTGGAATTCAAGCGATTTTCTCCCTTATTCTATATTTTCACAAATCCTGCGGAATGGCTCCCATTTTTACTTACTTTGTCTAAAGAGGCTTAGAAGGCAGACTGGGGGGGATTATAAATTCCCCCAGAGCTTAGATAATACTTTCGTCATAATAATCCATATATGTTATACTATTGATAATAAGAGGTGATTAAAATTAGCTTATTATCAATTATATTATTTGTATCATTTATAGTTTTAGCAATATATCTCTACTTTATTGAAGATAAAAATTGGATAGTTATTTATGAAGGTAGTCATAGTTACTCATCAAAGGCTAAAGAAAAATATGCCAAACTAAAAGCTAGTGGTGTCAGATGTAAGTTGAAGACCATAACACCTAAATTTAGTTCTAATGGACTTACCAATAAAAGTGCAATTACCACCACTCGGGTATTAGTTCACAAAAAAGATTTAAATAAAGCTAGAAAACTAATAGAATAAAGGCACCACCGGTGCCTTTATTTATACTATTTTCTCTTTAAGTTCCCTTATTTTATCATCTACATGGGTACATCTAGATATAATATTTTTTGCAATCTTTTTTTCTTCCATGTTATAGTGACATAATGCTCTATAATATCTAATCTCATCTATTTTATTAATATCAATTTTTCCTTCTTTCAATGCTGCATTTTCTGATAGCTTAAAATATATAACAGCCTCTTTGAATTGATTCTTCTTATATAGTATAATTCCTATACTCTTATAACCATCCCTTAAGGCTATATAATCATCTTCCTTTGAAAAAAAGTTTATAGCTTCTAAAAATTGACTAATTGCACATTCATATCTTCCCATATTAAATGAATGTATACCTTTAAGATATAAAGCCCTTCCTTTATACTTTATTAATCCAAACTCATCGGATAGTTTTAAGACTTTAAATAAATTTAAATTTTGTTCGTATCCAGACATATCTAAGTTATTTTCAACCTTTTCTATCCAATCTTTACATTTGTCATTTGCCATATCATATTCATTTTTTAGCAAATAAGATGCATTAATATTGACTTCTTTTCCTTTCTTTTCAGCCATTTCATTAATTTTTTTAGCAAGATATGTAGCATTAATGACATTTATACTCCTTTTATCATTCTCAAACATAGAAATATAATTCTTAGAAAATCTGTCCCCCGCTAATTCTCCTTGTTTCAGTCCTAGAATTTTTCTCACACTTCTGAGTCGCTTTCCAGGACTTAAAATTTCTATATCTTTCAATATACTCACCCCTAATATATATCCTGTAAATACAATTTATCATATTTTGTAAAAAAAATTTGTCGTTCTAAGTCGTTTGACTCAATTATTTTTATTTTTTGAATTTTTTGTATATAACACTAGGATATATGTCTTTCTAGCCATTTATGGATATCTTCTAGAATATCATCTTTTATATCTTCATTTAAAATTTCATGATATAATCCGTCGTATATCTTAATTTCTTTATCATTTGAAGCTATTGTTTTGTAGAAGTTCTCCGATGCCCTTTTATCTACTATTTTATCATCTCCACCATGTAATATAAGACATGGACAACTATATGACGGCATATTTTCATTTAACCAACCTACTCCATTAACCATAAATTCTACAAAAAATTTGATGGTGGCATCATTTAAATTTAATGGATCTTCTTCATAGTCTTTTACAACCTTTCGATCATGACATATAAGGTGGGATAAAGGATTTTCTATACGCTTTTTAGGTATAATTTTACTTAGTAACTTAAATAATGGTCCCTTAATCCCAGTAACTTGGGGTGTTTTCATAGTAGCTGCATCAGTTAAAACCTGTCCATCTAACTTCTCTCCATATCTAATACCATATGAAGACGTTATAAAGCCTCCCATGCTATGACCTAACATAAATATAGGTACATCAGTATTTTCCTTTTTAGCCATATCTACTACAAGATTAGCATCTTCTATAAAATTATTATAATCCTCTATATGTCCCCTTTCTCCTCCCGACTTACCATGACTCCTATTATCGAACCTATAAACCCCATAACCGAATTCGTTTAACTTGTTTTTTACATAATCATATCTCCCTAGATGTTCTGCAAATCCGTGGACTATTACCACCACTGCCTTTCTATCATTTGGAACATCCTTAACATAATATATCTCGGTACCGTCTTTAGCTTTTAATTTTCCCTCTATTGAACTTAATATAGACATGGTTATCCCCCTTTATATTTTATATACAAAAATCTTTAAAGTCACAATAACTACAATTACATTCATTTTTCGGATAATCTTTTATATCCTTATTATTAGTCACAAAGTTTATAAACTCCTTTATACTTTTTATATTTTTATCCAAATTTTCTTCACTAATATCTATATCTATAAATTCTCCCGTTTCTAGCATTAATAATCCTGCCCTAGATATTTCTATATTGTATATGTCCTTAAATGCCTTAGTATAAATTTGTATCTGATTTTTATAATTATTTTTTATTAAGTCTTTATTAGTTACCCTATTAGTTTTAAAGTCGATAATCTCTGCCCTATTGTTCCTTATGTTTATTCTATCTATGATACCATAAATATATTTATCCCCTAATTTATAATAAAACTTCTTTTCGTTATAAAATTTATCATAATCATTTTTATAAAAGTTGGCATAATTATTAACATATTTTTTTATTTCTTTTGTTATATCATCTGTAGGATTAACTTGATGTAATACAATAGATTTTTCTATCAAACTATCTATATCCCTCTCATTATCATAATTCTCACATACCTGATGGACTATTAGTCCTTTTTTTATTGGATCTAATATATTGTTATTTCCTTTATTATAATCTAATACTTCTTCTTGTATTTCTATTTCTTCTATTGGTATTCTCTTATAATATGACATATAAAACTTTCGTCTACATTTATTAAATGTCATATATTGACTAATGCTAAAGGTATTAAACTGTCTAGCTCCATATTGATTAAAGTCTTTAAGTATTGGAAATTTATCCTTATCTAAGGGCATTTCTTTTATATCTTTTTTAAGATTTGCTACCCTTTTTATACTATCCTTTTCTACATTTATATCTCCTACTTTGATGGAATTGTCTGTATCTATATAGTCTTTTATCATCTTTTTAAAGCTACTTCTAAGTCTTTTATCGCTTTGATTACCTATTATTAATTTTTCCTCTGTTCTAGTCATAGCAACATATAATACCCTTTTATTCTCCTCCATATCCTTCTCTTTTTGATTATCTAGAAGTTTTGAATATAATGGTGATATGGACTCATCTAGTTTTCCTAGATTATCTGGATGCTTTATAGCTATTCCAATATTTTTATTAAATAATATATTTGGATATCTAAAGTTAAATTGCTTGGCCATTTGGGGTATTACCACCGCTTTAAATTGTAATCCCTTAGACTTATGGATAGTCATAAGCTTAACGGTATTTCCCTCTTCTGTCTCTATCTGTGCTTGTCCCTCATCGATTTCATCGGATTGTTTTTCTATAAAGTCTATAAAGTTATCTAAACTGTTATTTTCCCTTTCTATAAATCTTCTAGCCATATCCATAAATTTATAGATATTTGCCATTGCCTGCTTTCCTCCAAACTTTAACATCCATGTTTCAATATAATAGGTGCTATCTAATATTTCTTCTATTAATTCATGGATAGTAATGGTTCCCTTTATTTTGTTGAGTCTATTTAATATAGTATATGCACTATTTAGCTTCTTTTTCTCACTATCTGTGATATTTTTTATATCTTTATTTAGATTATTAAATATATCATTTCTATATTCCTTCATTAGCCAATATATAGTTGTATCGGAAACTCCAAACATTGGACTTCTTAAAGTAGCCACTAAAGATAATGTATCATATTTATTATTTATTGTTTTTAGAGCATTTAATATATCTATTATTTCTTCCCTTTTATAAAAACCCTTCCCCCCTAGGTTATAAAAAGGTATACCATATTCTTTAAATGCCTCTTCATAGATATAGGTATCGGTCATAGATCTAAATAATAGGGCTATATCTTTATAACTATAGTTTCCTTCTTTAACTAGTTTCCTTATTTTCTTGGCTATAAGTTCTGCTTCATATTTTTTAATAAATTCCCCTTTATCCACATCATCTGGAACTTCAATATTATTATTTTCTATTATTTCCACATCTATGTTATTAATTGACTTTTTAGTTGCCTTAAGTTCTTCATATCTTTTCCCCATTAATTTATTAAATACATTGTTTATAAACTTCATAACATTATCAGCTGTTCTAAAGTTATCCTTCAGGGATATTGTTTCTATATTTGATGTTTCTTCTATATCCTTTACAACATCATAAAAGACATCTATATCTGCCCCTCTAAAGCCATATATGGACTGTTTAGGATCGCCAACTACAAATAGGTTTTGTCTATCTAGTTTATTTTCTACACTACATAATTTATATATTATTTTCCTTTGAAGTTCATTGGTATCTTGAAATTCATCCACCATAATGTATTTGAATTTATCTTGATACCTTTTAACTAGGTCACTATTATTCAATAGATTTAATAGTTTTATTTGTAAATCTTCATAATCAAGGCTACCCATTTCTTCTTTTTTATTTGTATAGTCCCTATCAATATCTATTAATAAGTCTAGAAATATTTCATATATATACTTCTTATCCTTTTCTGCTAATATAAGTAGATTAGATGATAACTCAATTATTTCATCTATAATATCTTGATATTTTTTATTGGTTCCTAACCTTGAAGAAAAGTATGCTATATCATCTATAACTTTACTATCTATCTCTAGTATATTTCTACTATTAAAATCTATCCACCTGGAATCTTTGTTTAGTTGTTGTATCTTTGAGTTTTTCCTTGTTATGTTTTTTGCTAAAAAGTTTATCTTTTCTTTTATATCCTTTACTACACTAATATCACAGTCTAAACTATCTATATAATTTATAGTTGTTTCCTTTAAATCAATAAAAGACATTCCAGTACTTCTTACTTCTTTATAGATGTTTTTAATACTGTCTATTATTCCATCACTAAAGGATGATGAGTTTAATGAATCCGATGTAAAATATTCTATAAACTTATATATATCATCCCTATTTTCTATTCCCTCTGTTATTATATTTTCTATAACCTCCACCAGTAACTTATTATTTTCATTATCGTCTAAAAGGGAAAAGTTAGGGTCTAAATTACCCTCTATTGGATTTTCCCTTAATATTTTCGAACAAAAACTATGGATAGTAGATATTTGTGCCTTTTCTAAATCCTTATATATTCTATTCCATTTCCTATCTTTTCTTACTAGACTATGAACACTTTGTCGTACCCTTTCCTTCATCTCAGCAGCAGCCTTCTTAGTAAATGTTATTGCTACTATGGATTCCACTTCTTTTCCATATTCTAAACTACCATTATCTAAAATATTAATATATCTTTCCACTAGGACTCTAGTCTTTCCCGAGCCTGCCCCTGCACTTACAGAAACATTTTTATCTATTGTTTCTATGGCTTTTTTCTGACTATCTGTTGGTTTCATAAGTCTCAACCTTTCTATTTATCCTCTCTTGATTATACCTACACATATTTTTTAATGGACAATAATCATCACAAACCACTGGATTTAGAGCAAACCTACCCTTATATATTCCATCTACATAATTGCCTATCTTTGTTTTCACTTCTTCTAGTAGCTTGTCCCAGTCCCCATCGGTTAATATTCCATTTCCTCTGGATTTACCAACATAGGACTTCTTCTCCTTTTTAATAAGTTCTATATGGTTATTTCCATCCTTTATAATTAAGTATCCTCCAGCTATTACTTCCCTTTTTTTATCCATTTGGGACATTATATAAACAGGTAGTTGCAGTGAAGTTCCATTTGTTATGTCCTTTATAGACTTTCTGCCATAGGATGAATGTTTATAATCATATACCATATGTTCATTTTCATCTTCAGTAATATCTATCCTATCTATTTTCCCTAGTAGTTTTACTTCCCTTTTATCCATTGAAACTATAAAATCCTCTTCATAACCAAATCTTACTTCAAACTCATGGGGAAGTAAATTAACTTTATATCCTTTAAGTCTATCTATATCCTTTTCTATTAGATTTATTAAAACATTGGTCATATGGGATATTTTTAGCTTCCAATATCTATTATCTATATTTATCCCTAAATATTCAATTGCTTCTGTTAATAACTTTGTTATTTCTCCTTTAGTTTCCTTTATATTAAATTCTTTATTATCTAATATATATCCTCTAATATCATCCCTATGGTTTTCATAATATATTGCCAGTACTTCATGATATACACTACCCCTCTCTAGGGCTGAAAATTCTTCTATTTCCTTATCTATCCCCAATACCTTCAGTATATTTTCATATAGAAATCTAAAGGGACATTTTCCGTATGTTTCCAATTGTGTTATGCTAAACTTCATATTATTGTAGATAGAGTGTAATTCTTCTTTTATCTCCTTATCATTTATAAAGCCATCATAATCATTAAATCTTTTTTCATCCCTTTTAATTTCACAATATATTTTTTCTATTAACTCTTCTAATATTTCACCATCTTTTTCCTTTAATATGGCTAAATACTTTTCATCTTCTTCATTCATATATTTCATAAGCATTGATCTGACAAAATCTTTTTTATTAGTAAGCTCATGAAAATTATCCTTTATTAAGTAATCCATTGTAACAATTATGGTGTTAAATCTGTCCTGTAAATTTTCTCCATAAAATAAACCTGATAGTTCTTCTAAGAACATAGAGGGAATTGTTACCTCTCCATTTAAATTGTTTATTGGGTAACTTAAGTATAGTTTTTCAGTGGCTCTAGTTAGGGCTATATTAAATAATAAACTTTCCTTGTCCATAGTTTCAAAATAACTTTTTATATCAATACCTATTTCTTTAAATACATCATTTTCTTCCTCCCTAAAGAACCAATTATTCATACTTGACTTTGGATATTCTCCCTCTATTAGTCCTATAAAGAAAACTTCTTTAAATCGTAAGCCCCTAGAGGTGGATGGGGTTAATATATTTACTCCATCTCTATTACCAGAATTTATTATTATGGTTTCATCGGTAAATAAACGGACCATTATATCATAATATTCCTTTAATGTTATTTCTTCGTTATAGGCTATATTTATAATGTTTATCACATTGTCAAAGGCATGTTTAATCTTTGATAGAACAGACAAGTCCCTATAAAGTATGGAATAATCATTACTATATTTATAAATGTTTTTTATAGAATCCTCAGCATCATAATATTTTAATAAATCTAATAAGGTGTCTTTATATACCTCTCCCGATGCTTTTTTAGGTATTTTGTCTATTTCTTCTTTCAGCGAATCAAATATAACAAACTCCAAGTCAACTATATTTTGTAATTTTTCTTCATAGGCTTCCTTATCTTCTTTATTATTTATAAAATATCTTAACCTTCTCTTTTCATCCTGTAGGGATTTATATAATTCATTATTTTTATCCCCAACTTTTAAGCTATGTAGAATATACTCCAGTCTATCCCTATCTATACCATCGGCTATATCTAGATAATTAGACTTTATAGCATTTATTATATTATTCTTTTTATAGTTATTTAATCTAAGCTCAATTAAATTAAGTATTTCTCCAACTAATGGAGTATCTATTAATCTTATTTCCTCATTTAAACTGATGGGAATACCTTCATCACTAAAGGTCTTAATTAGTAGTTCTCTATAGTTATCTATATTCCCCATAATAATTCCTATTTCATTTAACTTTACACACTTTGTAGCTTCCAATTCATTGGAAGGTTTCCTCATACCATCATTGGTAAGCCTCTTAATCTCCTCTGCCACTTTTTTAAGTTCAAGATTTTTATTTGGTGCCTTTATAAGGTTAATATTATCTGATTTATCATAGGTAGTATTATTATTTTGAAAAATATTATTAGATAGTTCTTCAAAATAACTTTCTTTATTTGTATTTATCTCTTCTATAATGAAGCCTATTTCCTTTAATTTATCAATTGTATCATTAACGGTTTTATACTGTTGTTTAGTTTTATAGGGCATATTTACATATATGTCCATGTCTAATTTAGATAATTTTTCAAGTATTCTAACCTCTTGGGGTCTAAAGTCAAAAAATTCATCTATTATAATAAAATCTAAATCCCCAAATAAGTCCATACTATCATTTAGTTTTTCTAGGGACTTTATATACTCTTCTTCCCTATCTAATAAATTATTGTTATTTAAAAACTGTTGATATCTATCATAAATAAGTCCCATTTCCATAAGTTTATCCCCATTTGACGATTTATCCAAATACTTCTGTGGAGTAACCAGTGACCTTTTTATTTCCCCTATAATATAGGATATAGACTTTATAAATCCATCTTTGTTCACCATATTTTTATAATAAACTAGTTTATTCTCACTATATAATTCATTAACTATATTAGATATGATAGTTTCCTTTCCACTATCATCAATCTTTATATACATATCCTTTTCAATTAAGTCCTTTACTATATCATCAAAGGTAATAACATTAATATCAAAAACTCCCTTTAAACCTTCTAAAAGTTCCCTTCTATATTTAGTAAGAAGATTTCCCGAAGGAAGTAAATAATAAAACTTATCCCCTTTATTTTCTTTCAAATAATACTTAGCTTTTCTAATAAGATTTTGTCTATAAGTATTATTGATAGGACCATAATAGGTTATTCTATCTTTCATCTCTATCACTCCTTAGATGGGTATAGTAATATTATATATTATTTTAGGGGGAGGGTTAAATGATAATTAGGTATGGATTACGGATCCCCATCAACTAAAAAGTGTAGGGATTGAATATATTCAATCCCTACACTTTTTATTTATCATTATAATCTATACCTAAATCAATTTTGGTTGATAACCTTAATAGAATTGAACCACTTTACCCTCAACTAATATAAAAGAATATTCATGCTTATCCTCAAGTTCAGTCTCCATTTTTGATAGCTCTTTTAAATCAGTCAAATTAGCCTCAACTAATCCTTTCTCTGATACCATATATACTTTACAATTATTAGGTATTTTCAGTGTTATTTCATCTAAATCTAAGTCCACAAAGGCATGACCTTCTTTTTCAATATACTCTGTTGCCTCTTCTTTACTCATATCCCATTTATCTATTATTGTTTCTATAGCCTCTTGTCCCTGTAAAAATTCATATGGTCTTACTGTTAAAGATAACGTATTATCTTCCTTTGAATCAATTATAACACCATGTTTAATAGTGACATTGTCTAGACTAAATAGTATATCTTCTAGTCTTTTTATCGAACCATTGGCAGCCATTAAGTTCTCTTTTAATTCTCTCACATGAATATTATCTACCTTTGATTCTAATTCCTCTACTCTTTTATTCAGCTTATTATATGCCTCTTCATAGTCAATTTCACTGGACTCTTGACCATCTCCATATGCCCTTTCCCCTAGGAAAGTTTCTCCAGATTGAGACTGAAAAACTACTAATAGTAACATAAGATTCAATACCACCAATACCCCTATAAATATATTTTTTTTCTTCAAAGTATCTCCCCCTCTTTTTTGTTTTCCATATTTTATTATATATGGTTTTAACTGTATTATCAAGTGTATTATGTCATGGTCACCATGTGAAATTAGGGTTGTCTAATATCTATATATAATCAATTATTGATTATATCTTTTTAGCTATACTTTTTATTATATTTTTTTAAAGTAAAAATAAATGTAATAAAACCTACTAAAATTATCGCTATATCCTTCCCCATGCTACTAGGTTCATCTAACTTTGATATAAGACTAATTGTAGCTATAATAAAGATTAGACAGCTTATTATGGCTATCCATAGTAAATATTTATATTTTTTCAATGTGTCTCCCCCTTTCCTATTAAGAATAAATGTTATTCCGTTATCCACATATTATATTTATTCTCTAACTTTTGCAACTTATCATTTAATTCTTTATCAGTATATTCCCTTTTATCAAATATAATCTTAGCCAAGTCCTTTTCTAACATGTCATAAAACTCTATCTTTTTACTGCCTTGGCTTTTATAAAGCTTATATTCACCTTTATTAAATTTATTCAATATATATTTTCTTAAATTTATAAACTTATCTTTTATGCCCTTTTCTTTAGCTAGTTTATCTATGTCACCTTCAATATCCTTATTTACTGGAAAATCGTCCATAACTTGATTTTTATAGATATTTATCTGATGTTCATCTTCTAAGAGACCATTTATAAACTTAAATCCTAGATCAGTGTTTTTTCCGTTTCTATTAACTATAAGTCCCCAAGTTCTTATTTGATATTCATTTCTCATTACCTCTGGTAATTTTACAATATTCTCTTGGGTTCTTCCAAAGGATTCTCTAAATTTTAGTCCACTATCTCCCCAGTTGGAAATCAACAATCTATCGTCTAATTCTCCTATTTTATTACTATCATTAAATTTTACTAATTCCATTACACCTTCATCCTTCCAATTATCATACTCCGCATATTTATAGTATTTATGCTCTTTTTTTAGAGCATATCTTCCTGAAAATATCTTATTTTTGGCATCTTTAACATAATTTTTAATTTCATCTGTATTTATTTTTACATCTGTCATATCATTATTAAAAATTTTGATATTTTTAAAAGGATATTTAACTGTATCTAAATATTCTCTAAGGCTAAATATCCTCGGTTGTTTTTTAAACCATTTTTCCTTTATTTTTATATAGTCCTCTTTTGTCCAATCAAGTTTGGGCTCTTTTATTTCTAATTGTTCTAAAGCTTCTCTATGTATTTCAATTGGAGTATAGTCCATAACTATTGGCACATAATACATCTTTTCTTTTTTAAATCCGTCATATAATTTATCTATATTAGGTATTTTATCCCCGACTTCCAATGCTACTCCTTGGTTAACGTATTTATCATAGGTTTCTTCCTCATCAATTAATATTAGTGTAGGTCCATCTTCTAAATATAACTTTGTATTTAGTTTTTTTAAATATTCCTCATGGGTAGAAGCTTTTATTTCTTCTAAATTCACCTTTACATCATTCTCAAACCCAAAGGGAAACCTATACATTTCAAGTCCAGGAGGATATATGTTTGATTTTCTCACAGCTATGGTTATTTCTTTTTTATTATTTTCAATATCTTTCTTTGTAGTATTAACTTCATTACTACTACATCCGAATAAATTTAAAGATAAAGCCATACAGGTTACAATAACCAATACCTTTTTCATGTCCATCCACTCCCATATTTTATATTAATTTCAATATATTTATATTATATAAGAGATATCACTTGTTCTCAACCATATTTTTCTAATAATAATTTGAATTCTATAGAACAAAGGCACCTTTGGTGCTTCTTTGTTCTGTGCAGAGTGCAAGGTGCAGAGAACAGGGAATTGGTGGACCCATTTTTCTTAACATAAAAAAGACAAAGCTGAACCTATGTCCAAATTTGCCTTTTATCATTAATTAATGGTACTTTTCATTATTTCGCTATGTTATTATACCTTAGAATGAATTCCCCTCTACGTTTCAGTCCATAGTTTTTTTATCCTCCACGGACAGGGCGTGCTCTGTCCCTAGGGTTTTTATTTCTTCTTTCTTCTTTACCCATTCTTCTTTAATATAATACAGATTTCAATTCATTCCAAAGTTTCCTTATCAATACTTTAAATATTATTCATTAATAATAATATTATATTTACCTTCTAGCTTTGTAAGCTCCTTTTCCAATTCCTCTTCATTATACTTTTTATCTGTAAATATCAAAGAAAATAAATCCTTTTCTATATCATAATACATAAGTTCCATTTTCTTATCCATACCCAAGTAATCTACTTTTTTATTTCTTAACTCATCTAAAACTACTTTTCTCAACTTTATAGCCCTATTATCCGTTCCCTTTTCTTTATCCCACTTTAATATTTCACCTTCGATTTTTTCATTTACTGGATAGTAGCTAAGTCCACTTCTATTATGATAAATATCTCTTTGATTTTTATTATTTAATAATCCATTAATATATTTTAATCCCAACTCAATATCTTCTCCTTTTTTATTTATCATAAATCCAAAGGTCTTCACTGTAGATTGATCTACATTGGGTAATATCAAATATTTATCATTTTTTAACTGTCTATCTACTAGTCTTAATATGTTAGGGGATTCTGTTAATTTTAAGAAATCATCGGGATCATTCATATACTTATCCACTTGCTCTAAATATTCTTCTGAACCTGCCTCAAAAATCATTTTATAATAATAATTATAATCCTCTTTTAATTTATAATCCCCTGAAAATATTTTGCTTCTTGCTGTATTTAAATAATTTTTAACCCTGTTATTATTTAAACTTACTTTCTTATTATCAATATCAATTATATCCAAGTTCATTAGAGGACCCACTACTATATCTCCATACTCTATGGTATTAAACTCTCTAGGTCTTTCTTTTAGCCATTTTTTCTTTATATTTAAATAACCTTTTTTTGTCCAATTCACTGTAGGTTCTTTTATATCTAAACTTTTCAATACTTCTCTATTAAGTATTGTCCCATTTTTATACATACCTATAGGAACATAAAACATCTTTTCCTTCTTTAACCCACTATAAATATTTTTCAAATTTGATATTTTATTACTTACATCCAATGCCACACCTTTATCTATATATGAACTAGGTGAAACATATCCTGAAAAACATATTAATGTTGGTCCATTATCTTCATATAATCTAGTATTTAGTTTTTTCATATAGTCCTCGTAGCTTGTACTACGTATTACATCATATGTAACCTTCACATTATTTTTAGATTGAAAGGATTTAGTATAGTCATCTATGGGAAGTAAAATTTTATCTGGTCCCATCATTCTTGTACCATTTATTACTATAGTTATTTCTTTTGTCTTATCCTCGCTATTCTTTTCACTTTCTACTTTTACAGGACCTTCTTTTTCCATTTTTTTCTTCATAGATGTTTCACTATTATCTCCACATCCAAATAAAACTAAAACTAATGTTAACCATAAAATCATTATTATGCTTCTCTTCATATAATCCCCCTTATTTTTATATTAATTGTCATTTATGGTTATATTGTATATATTTTCTATGTATTTTTTCAAATATATTACTTTTTCTTCATATTCAGTACTTTGAAGACTAAGTCCATTATATTTATTTAGGTAATATAAATAATTCATTAACAAAGTTCGTAATTGTATGAGCTATTACTGGAGCTAAAATGCTTTTATCTATTGTATACAATGCTGTATAATAGATATGACTTAAAACTAAAGGCCCTAAATATAATAAATTATATATTATAAAATCAGTAAGTGACATCTCAAGATAAGCTCTTTGTGCAGGAATGTGAAAAATTGAAAAAATTAGACCTACAACAATCATGCTTAGCCATTTATTTTTAATTAACCCTTGGATCCTTGTTTGTAAAAATCCCCTAAACATTAATTCTTCTATAAACGAAACGAATATTAATAACTCTACAAAAGTAATTATATTCTCTAATATATTTGGATTTATAACCTTTATACTATAGTTCATCTTGGCCATAGTATATATAGACATAGGCATAGCTGCAATAGTTCCAATAATAATTGACTTTAATATCTTGTCTTTCTTTATTCCAACGCTTCTTAGCCCTTGCTTTCTTATTTTTAAAATTATAAATATTGGTACTACATAAAGAAGATTTATAGGTAGTCCAAACAATGTTCTATAGAGGACTTTAGCATAAAACCTACCTTCTAAATTGCTAAACATATCGGGGACTACAAACAAGCGAGAATATATAATTGTTATTAAAATCGTATATACAAAGTAACTTATACCATAAATGCTATCTTTTTTATCCATAGCTATATCTCTATCTTTTTGATCTCTAATTTTTTATGGTTTTGTCAAAAGTTCTATAAAAGAACTTTGGTATTTTTTTTATAATTTTTATAATTTCCTAACAAACAAGATATTGCTTTTCTAGTTATATTTTTAATCATTTAGATTTAACTTTCAAACATATGGTGTTTCACTTCATCGTTACCATCTGTTTAATTTATTTGTTTTTTTTACATTAATTGTATTATACCTTTTTTTAGTTTTTTTCAACTTTTTTTACTTTTTAGTTATTTTTTTCGCATATTTAGTTGTCTATTTTCAATAAATTTCCATCACCTCTTTTTACATTCCTATTAATTCCGTAGTCTTAGCATAAAAAGCATACCAGGCATACCAATGTCACTAATTTAAATTTTCAATATTTTCTACATACCTTTTTATTTTACAGAAATTTTACTCTGTAAAATTGATTTTATTGTCAAATAATCTATTATAAAGCAAATTACCCCACCAAAAGATCCATTAAAAATGTCAATGTATTTTATTTTTTTTAAAATATAGTAAAATCATTTAATTTTAACTGCTTTTTTACTTGTCTTTTAACAAAAGTATGATTTATTCTTTACTATTTTTCGTATTATTAGTATAAATAGAATTAAAAACAACAACATTAAAATATAAAAAGATTTATCTAAGTTATAACCGCTATCTTTTATTAAGTTATAACCAGAGCCACAAATTATATTAAAGCTATAAAATCCCGATATAAATATACTTAAATAATAGGAAAACTTTCTCCTTTTCCAAATTCCTAAAGATGTACTTATAGCTAATACTCCTATAATTAAACCAATAAAATTTACTACTAAAAACGATACCTCACTCTTAATAAATAATGTTTCTTTTCCAAATAAAACATAAAACTTATTGTAGTAATTAGAATCTAACAATTTACTTATACTATTATATATATTTGATAAGCCTAGAAAAGCTAAAAGTATAGCAATTAAATCCATATTTTCATCTCCTTAATTGTCAAAACAACACTAATTTCATACTTATATTTCACTAATGAAGTCTCCTCTATTTTTAAATCCATAGTTTTTGGCAAAAAAACGGACAGGGCATGCCCTGTTCCTAGCAAAAGAAGCATAGCTTCTGTATCTTTCCATTTCTTCTTTCTTCTTTAATACTTTCTTCTTTAACTTAAAGGATTTCCGCTGCCAATTGTGCTAAGCGGGATCTTTCTCCTTTAATTAAGCTTACATGGCCACCCTCTTTATAATCTTTAAATTTCTCTACTAAATAGGTAAGACCATTACTACTGGAATCTAAATAGGGGTGATCTATTTGTTCAGGGTCTCCAACTAATACTATTTTACTTCCTTCTCCAACCCTTGATACTATAGTCTTTACTTCATGCTTGGTTAAATTTTGTGCCTCGTCTATTATTATAAATTGATTAGGTATAGTTCTCCCCCTAATGAATGTTAAGGCTTCTACTTCAACCTTTTTAAGTCCCACCATTATATCTTCTATGTCTCCTTTGTGGGCTCCAAATATAAACTCCATATTATCATAGATTGGTTGTATCCATGGTCTTAACTTTTCATTTTTATCCCCAGGTAAGTATCCCAGTTCCTTTCCCATAGGTACTATAGGTCTTGCTACTAACAGCTTTTTATACAATCCTAATTCTTCAGTTTTATACAATCCTGCTGCTAAGGCAAGTAAAGTTTTCCCTGTTCCCGCTCTTCCTGTTATTGTTACAAGGGGTATATTATCATTTAATAATAACTCTATTGCCATCTTTTGTTGTACGTTTCTATATTTTATTCCCCAAATATCTGTTTCTGATAAATTTAAATTTTCCAATCTAGATGTATCAGGATTATACCATGCTATGGCTGACTTTGATGTTCCCAAATTATCCTTTAATATGAAAAATTTATGTGGATAAATAAACATATCATTAAAGGGTTCTTCTGTCACAGTTATATAACCATTTTTATAGAAGTTGTCTATTTTATTAGTATCTAACAGCAAAGTTTCATACCCCTCATATACCTCATCATTTTTAATAATTTTTCCCGACAGATAGTCTTGGGCCTTAATACCAATTGCATTTGCCTTCACCCTAACTAATACATCCTTACTAACCAATATAACCCTTTCATTGTTTTCTTTATGTTCATTTAAAAGATTAAGAGCCACTGCTAAAATTCTATTATCATTTGTCGCTTCATTAAAATACTTTCTTACCCTTTCAAAATGCCTATGGTTTAATTCTATCCTTAATGTTCCTCCATTATCTAGCTTTACACCTTTTTGTAACTTAGCTCCCTTTTCCCTTAAATCATCCAACACCCTTGATACATATCTTGCATTTCTTCCTATCTCATCACCTAATCTTTTTTTATGGTCTATTTCTTCTAACACTATAGTTGGTATGATAACCTCGTTATCTTCAAAAGCAAATAGTGCATTGGGATCTTCTAGTAAGACACTGGTATCCAAAACATATATTTTTTTCAAATTTACGCCTCCCCACATTAGCTGTTTGAATATATAATAAAATTGCCCTTACTAAATAATATTCTAACTGTACTAAAAACTTGCTAATTTTATAGTATTTTAATTTTATTAACATGGTGTTTAGAGGAGGTTAACTTTATTTAAAGTTAGTTGTTTTACTGATTTATCGGTAAGAAATCTATAACTCCTTGGATTCTTTCTTTCTTAGTTTTATTGGTTGGTGGATTACGAATCCCCCAACAACAATGCGAAGCTAAAGCTTCGGCATTTTCCCACGACTAATTAGGTCAGGGACTTAAATATATTCAAGCCCTTCCCACAAGAAAGCGCAGCTTCCTCATCTTTATATTTCTTCTTTACTCTTCCTTTTCTAATATAAGTAGCTTCGACTTCAGTCGAAGGTTTCCTTATCTATTCTTTATTCTCTATTCTTTATTATTTAATTCCTATTACCTAAGGTCTATCAACACGTCTCTTAGTAATCTCTTTACTATAACCATAAAAGCTATACAAAAGAGTACCATAATAATTGTTATATGATTCCATTCCCCTATAACTAATCCTAAAGATAGCCCTACAGATGGAGGGTGTTCTGTGTCAGTTATTACCATGACAAATATTGCTACTCCAACTGCCAAGGCACCGCAAATAATATAAAAGACTCTTTCTGGAACCGATGGAAATAATCTAATTATCGATATATATATCAAAAAAAATACTACTCCTACTACTATACCTATAAGATATGCCCAAATAAAATTTTTAGGCTGGGCTGCATACCTACTTGGCATAGTAAATACTATAAATGTAGTTGCACTTAACCCTGCTATAATAGTACTTTGAGTAAATAAATTGAAAATAGTTAACATTATTAAGATCGTTACTGTAGCTAAGGTACACTGTAATACATACCTTTTGATGTTTTTTCTAGCCTTTTTGTCAAACCTAAGAATACTACCCTCTCCTTTTAATATATATCTTAATTATATGTTAACATCTTATTGTTTATTTATATATATTTTTTCATAAAAAAAGTTGAGGGATTACAAATCCTCCAATAACAGAAGAATCTGTAGCTTCGAATTCATTCGAAGGTTTCCTTATCTATTCTTTATTCTCTATTCTTCATTCTTTGTATTTAAAAAGCATGCCACCCTATGACCATCTGCCATACTCTCAAGTTTTGGCTCCCTTTCTTTACATATATCCATTACCTTTGGACATCTAGTGTGAAAAGCGCATCCTGATGGTTTATTTATGGGGCTTGGTACTTCTCTCTTTAATATTACTCTATTTTTTTCTACATCGGGATCTGGATCTGGAAAGGCAGATATTAATGCCTCTGTATAAGGGTGTTTAGGATTATTGTATATAGTTTCAACATCCCCTATCTCTACTATTTTACCTAAATACATAACTCCTACCCTATTGGAAACATGTTTTACTACGTTAAGACCATGGGCTATAAACAGATATGTTAAGTCATATTCATCTTGTAGGTCCTCTAGTAGATTTAATATTTGAGACTGTATTGATACATCAAGAGCAGATACTGGTTCATCGCACAATATAAACTTTGGTTTCGTGGCAATAGCCCTTGCTATTCCTATTCTTTGTTTTTGTCCTCCACTGAATTCATGGGGAAATTTTTTAGCTGATAATTTAGGTAAACCCACCAGTTCAAGGAGTTTATGTACCTCTTTTGATACTTCGTATTTTGATGTTATTTTATGAATCAACAATGGTTCCGATAATATATCTTCAATAGTCATTTTAGGATCTAGGGCAAAACTAGAATCTTGAAATATAATCTGTAAGTCCTTTCTTAGTTTTCTAAACTCTTTATCACTATATGTCTCTATGTTAACTCCATTTAATTTTATTTCACCCTTTGTTGGAGACAATAACCTCAATATAAGATTTCCCGTTGTACTTTTTCCACATCCACTTTCTCCAACTAAGCCAAAGGTCTCTTTTTCATTAATATGAAATGAAACTCCATCTACTGCTTTTAACTCAGCCCCCCTTTTTTTAAATAATCCTTTATTTAAATAAAAATATTTTGTTAAATCTTTTACCTCTATAACTGGATCCTTTCCACTCATTATTCCACCTCCCCATAATGGAAGCATCTTACCAAATGTCCTGTATCTATCTCAGTCAATTTTGGCTTTACTTCTTTACATCTATCCATTCTTTTATCACATCTACTATAAAATTCACAACCTTTAACTTCCATGGACATATCGGGAACGGTGCCTTTTATTGTATATAGCTTTCCCTTTTTGTCATTTAATCTAGGAATACATTTCATAAGTCCCTTTGTATAGGGATGCATGGCATTATTATATAAATCTCTGGTACCTGCTATCTCCATGATTTTCCCACTATACATCACTACTATTTTGTCAGACATCTCTGTTACAACCCCTAAATCATGGGTTATAAGTAAAACCGATGTTTCATATTCATCCTTAAGTCTCCTTATCAAATCTAATATTTCCGCTTGTATGGTAACATCAAGGGCAGTTGTTGGTTCATCGGCTATTAGTAATTTGGGGTTACATACAAGGGCCATAGCAATCATAATCCTCTGTCTCATACCTCCACTTAATTCAAAGGGATAACAATTATATCTTTCATGGGGTTCCGGTATTTCAACCTTCTTTAATATATCTATAGCTTTATTTTTAGCTTCTTTCTTGCTAATTTTCCTATGAATAGTTAAACATTCTCTGATTTGATAGCCAACTTTGAGCATTGGATTAAGACTATTCATAGGCTCTTGATATACCATAGATATTTCATTTCCTCTGATTTTTCTCTTTTCTTTTTCTGATTTATCAAGTATATTTTCTCCATTAAATAGTATTTGCCCTCCTTTAATCTCTCCCGGCGGACTAGGTATAAGTCCCATTATAGACAGGGCAGTAACACTTTTTCCACTCCCTGACTCCCCTATAAGAGCAACAACTTCCCTTTTTCCTATTGAAAAACTAACACCATTTACAGCATATATAGTTTTATCTTCTAACTGAAAATGAGTTTTTAAATCCTTTACTTCTAATAGTCTATCAGTCATATTACTACCCCCTTCTGTTTCCAACTAATTTGGCTTTAGGATTTACAACATATTTTATAATTTTAAAAATTATATTTAATACATAGTAAATAATTCCAATAATTATTGCCACAGCTATAGCTATATTGGGTTCCCTTGTCAGATTATTACTCATCATATAGGTAGCCCCAGGAAAGTTAAACATATATTCTACCAATAATAATCCAGATATAAGCATTGTTGCTATTGATGGAAAGGAATCTGATATCTCTATAATTGCATTCCTAAAGGAATGGACCCATAGTGTTCTAAGTCTCGATGCACCTTTACCCATTGCTGTTTTTATATAGTCTTGGTTATAGGTTTTATCTATAGCCAGAGACACTATTCTAGCAATATAAAACATAGGTATTATAGAAAGACAGATAATGGGAAGTATATAACTTTCAGGGCCTGAATATCCAAATATAGGTAAAGGTTTTATCCCCTTAGAATTAAAAAGCCATATTAAAATTGATTGAATGGCTATGATAACAAAAACTGTTGGCATAGCCAAAAAAGTTATTGATGTTATCATCTTTAAGTTTGATGATTTTTCCTTCTCCTTTTTACTATCAAATACTCCCTTAAATATGCCCAAAATTATAGAAATGAGTAACCCACTTATCAGTAATATAATGGTTCTTTTAACACCAGGTTTTATATATTTCCATATATTTTTGCCATGTTTTGTTTCACCAAACGTTCCTGAAAATAAATCATCATAATAATCTTTAACCTCACCTTTTATATGACTAAAGGTCACGTTAGAATTTATATCTAATTTTTTTATATCTAAATCAATATTAAAATTTTTTGGCATTTTAATAATAGATACTATAACAGTTAATAATATAAAAAGAAATAAAATTTCCCCTATTATTTTGAAGATTACTTTTCTATTTATTTTCATAAAAATCCCCCTTTAAATAGTAAGGTTTTGTCAAAAGTTTCATCAAAAAACCTTGACAAAACCTTTATTTTTACAAATTTATATATAAAATACTTGCCACCCCCAAAAATAGGGTACAATTTTATTGACAAGATAAAATTAAGACCAATATTAATAAAAGGAGTGGCAAAACTTTGAATACAATACTTAAAAAATTACTTTGGACAATTTATTTTCAATATAATAT
>NZ_JBAKFX010000036.1:0-44384 GCF_037577855.1 Dethiothermospora halolimnae
ATATTTTAAATATCATTTGATTACTGTTTGTCAAGGGCGGCTACGGTGGACTTAGTATAATTCCACTGGTTTATCCCAGTATTATCCATAACATTAGTTTTTCATAGAACTTTTTACATTACCAATATACAGCTTTTTCTAATGAACTGTCCCTTTAAATATCCTAAATACCTAATTCTTCACTTAAAAAGGCATAAAAATCTGCCCATTCATCTATTAATTTTGATATTGGTTTTCCATGGCCATGTCCTGCCTTTGATTCTATTCTCAATAACACCTTAGATTTCCCTTCGGTTTTCTCTTGTAGTGTGGCAGCTAATTTTTTAGGATGGGCAGGGACTACCCTGTCATCTGTATCTGCTGTAGCAATTAATATAGGTGGATATTTTACTCCCCTTTTTACATTATGAAGTGGAGAGTAGGCATACATAAACTTAAAATGTTCAGGATTATTTTCTGCATCTCCATATTCAGGTATCCAATATCTACCTATTGTAAACTTATGATATCTAAGCATATCAGTAACTGGAACATTACATATAACTGCACCATATAGGTCTGGTCTTTGAAGCATACAGGCAGATACCAATAACCCTCCATTACTTCTACCTCTAATAGCTAATTTTTCTTTTCTAGTATATTTATTGTCTATAAGCCACTCTGCAGCGGCGATGAAATCATCAAATACATTTTGCTTATTTTCTAACATCCCTTCACGATGCCACTGATCACCATATTCACTACCCCCCCGTAGATTGGCCACTGCATATACTCCATCATTTTCTAGCCAGGCCAATATTCCAGGATGGAAGGATGGAGTAAGACTTAAATTAAATCCTCCATATCCAAATAACATGGTATGGTTGTTGGAATCGAGCTTGATACCCTTTTTATGAATTATAAACATTGGAACCTTTGTCCCATCCTTAGATTTGTAGAATATTTGTTTCGTTTCATACTGAGACCCCTCAAAGTCAATATCAGTTTTATTTATAAGTTGAAGTTCTCTTGTATCTACATTAAATTTATATATACTTGTTGGCTGTGTAAAAGACATCAGTCCAAAATACATTTCTGAATCTTCTTCCTTCCCAGTGATCTCAGTTATAGTACCAATTATAGGAAGGTTTATATCATATTGAAACTTTCCATTCATATTAAAAACTTTAATCTTATGCTTAACATCATGCATATATACCACTACCATTTTATTTCCAATAATATCTACCCTGTCAATAATATCTTCTGTTTCTGGTATTAACTCAACCCAGTTAGAAGGCTCTGGTGAGTTTATATCTATTCCTATTATTCTACCTTTAGATGCCCTATTATCAGTTTTAAAATAAAATAACGACTCTTTATTTCCTATAAAATTGTACTCAGACTCCCCCTCATTAAGTAGTTTTACAAATTCACTATCATCTCTAAGGTCTTTATAATAGAATCCATTCTTTGGGGATGTTCCCCTACCCACATGTAAAACTAGATATCTATCATCTTCAGTTATACTTGGATAGAAACTTAGTTCTTTATCCCCTTTGTCCTCATATATAAGTCTATCCTCCGATTGATTTGTTCCTATTTTATGAAAGCATATATGGTTATAGTTCCCCTGTTCCTCTTTTGATACAGTTTCTGGATTTGGAAATCTCCCATAATAAAATCCAGTATTTTCAGGATTCCATACTATATTAGTAAATCTACACCACTTTATTTCTTCCCCTAAGTCTTTGCCAGTATCCATATCAAGAACCCTTATATTTTGCCAATCACTCCCGCTAGAAGATTTTGCATAGGCTAAATATTTACCATTACTGCTCATAGAATAGTTAGATAATGCCACTGTTCCATCTTCACTAAAGGTATTAGGGTCAATAACAACCTTAGATTCAGCATTATCATCTTTTTTAAAGTATAGCTTTGGTTGATTATCCATGCTGTCTTTCTCCATAAACAATAAACCATCATTAATTTTTTTCGGTACATGAAACTCTGTATAATACCAAAGTCTTGATAATTTTTCTTTATAATCTTTCCTAGTTTCTATATTTTGAAAATATTCATAGCTTAATTCATTTTGTTTCCTACTCCAAAGCTTGGTTTCTTCACTTTCAGGATCTTCTAACCACCGATAGGGATCTGGAACCTTGGTTCCATGATAATCATCAACAACATTACATTTTCTTGTCTTTATCATTTATATTCCTCCCATTTCTAATTTCCTCTTTAATTTCCTCATATAAATGTATTTCAATATTTTAAATAAATTTCCTTTAAAAATTATATATAATATCTAAAAAGCCCCCATTTCGAAATTGAAATGAGGGTTTCTTAGAAAATAAACCTTTCAAATTATAATTGTTTTTTCATAAAAACTGTTCCATAGGATTAAAGTTTAAAAGTAATACCCCATCATCTAATCCAATACTTTCTTCTCTACAGGAATCCATATTTCACAAAAACAATCTGGTTCAAAATTCTCTGAGTACAGTTCAAAATCGGTATCATCAATCATACTATACTCTGACCCGGGAAGAAAGTCTGAAAAAATTTTACTCCATGTTTCTCCTATACAGTCTCCAGTTTCACCGATACATTTAAATACTGCCCATAATGTTGGTTTTACCTCCCATATAGTATATCCCTCTGGTACATCGCCACCATCAAACTCCATACCAATGCCATAATCAAAATGTGTACTTTCCTTTGATATTGGTGCACAAGCTCCATAAATTTCGGGTTTATTAGTATGGTGTTTTAGAACATCAAAGGTGCCATTTTCACCACATGCCTTCCAAAAATCAGGAATTTCAGTATTTCCTTCTTCTGAAATTGATTCATTCCTAAACTTTTCAACTTTAGCCAGTAATTTAAACCCTTCTCGTTTTTCAATTCTATAATCCATAACAGTACCACCTTCCAATTTTATTTTAACTAGAAGGCGATTAAAGGATTTTAATCTCATACCTGAGCGCCTTGCAACATTTGGTGTAACCCCATGGAATCTTGTAAATGCTTTGGTAAAACTTCCCGGTGAATTATAGCCATACTTTAAAGCTATATCAATCACTTTCACATCGGATAAAGATATCTCCTGTCCTGCCATAGATAGTCTTCTATTTCTAATATACTCATTTGCTGTAATACCGGTCACTAAGCTAAATGTTCTATGAAAATGATAGTTTGACATATAAACATGTTTTGCAACATCTTCATATGTAATAGGTTCTAATATATGTTCTTCCATATAGTCAATTGCTTTCTGCAAGTTTTGAATAAAATCCATTTTCCTCACCTCCATGTATAAATTGTACTAAAATATAACTGTTATTTCTTATCCTACCTTGCTTTCATTTGTCCATATCCCTTAACATTAAGTCATTATAACAAGCATACACTGTATCCCTCTTTTAACTTTATTAATTAAACTTTTTTCTCAATTTGTCAATAGTCTTTACTACAAACTGTATATGACTAAATTTATTGGGATTATCGTCCATAAGATATGTCCATGTTGAGGATGGACCCTTTAACCCTTCTTTATCTATATCTATCCCATTTTCTGATATTTCCACATCATTAAATTTTTCAACGATTTGATCTTCTAATGTGTCTAGCATATTATCAAAAGCTTCAATTGCCCTTTTATGAAATTCATCAAGGGGATCTATCTTCCCTATGGAAACTAAATGTATCCCTTCTTTTACATATTCAATATAATCTAGATAGTCTTCCCAACTTTTATTTATATAATATAGGGTTATTTGCTTCTGAATCTTTTCTAATAGTTTTTTACCCTGTTTCTTTAAAATTTCATCATATCTTTTCTTAGCTCTTAAGGCCAAAAATGTTGGAATTTCATTATCAAGTAATATATCCTGTCTTTTTTTATGAATAATCTTTCTTTGTTCCTCTATTATATTTGAATATTTCCATAGCTGTCTTCTTAAATCTGAATTATACCCCTTAACAATTCTCTGACCTAATTCTATGGCCTTTTCTATAGGGGAGTCATTAATAGGTTCCTGTTGTTTTTTAGGTAGATGCTTTTTAGGAATCAAATTTGTAATATCATATTTTTTTATAATATCATCTTCCAAACTAATGAAAAATTTACTTTCCCCAGGATCCCCTTGTCGTCCAGCTCTCCCCTTTAATTGGTTATCTATCCTAATACTTTCATGTCTATTGGTACCGATAACATAGAGTCCTCCAAGGGCTATTACCTTTTTCCTTTCTTCTTGTGACATACCACCTAATCTAATATCAACACCCCGTCCAGCCATATTAGTTGATACAGTAACAGCTTTTAATTTGCCAGCATTGGCAATTATCTCTGCCTCCATTTCATCATTTTTAGCATTAAGAATATTACAATCAATTCCTACCTTCCTTAATTTCTCTCCTAATTTTTCCGATTCTTCAACACTACTTGTGCCAATAAGAATAGGCTGACCCCTTTTATGTATCTTACTAATTTCTAAAACAATAGCCTCTTCCTTTGCCTCTTTGTGGGTAAATATTACATCAGGATAGTCCTTTCTAATATAGTTTCTGTTAGTGGGGACTATAAGTGTTTTTATACCATAAAATTCATCAAACTCCTTGGCAACAGATTTAGCTGTCCCTGTCATTCCCGATACCTTATTATAAAGAACTATAAAATGTTGCAATGCAATAGAACCTAGTATTTTCCCCTTTGATTTAGATATTATTCCCTCTTTAGCTTCAACTGCTATTTGTAAATTATCAGGCCAATGTCTCTTTTCTGCAATCCTACCTGTATGTTCATCTATAATTTCTATTCTTTTATTTCTTACAATATAATCCCTGTCCTTTACTAATAGCACTTCACTATGAAGGGCTGAATTAAGCCTTGTTAATAATTCAAGATTCCCTTCTTCATAAAGATTCCTACAACCTAATGATTTTTCAGCATATAAAAGCCCTTCTTCTGTAAGGGAAACATTTCTTCCATTTTCGCTAATTTCATAGTGGATATTTATTTTAAGTTTTTTTACTAACTTAGATAAATATAAAAGATTACTCTCCTTTTCATCTACATTTCCTGCAATAACTAGGGGAATACGGGCTTCATCTATAAGTATAGAATCGGCTTCATCAACTATTACATAGTTTAAAGATCTATGACATAGCTTTTCTTTTTCATAACATAAAAAGTCCCTTAAATAGTCGAATCCTGCTTCTTTAGCCGTTACATAGGTTATATCACATAAATATGCTCTTTGTCTTTCTTCTATATCCATCCCTTCATTTATATAACCTGTGGTCAGACCTAAAAATTCATATACAGGACCCATCCATTTTCCATCCCTTTTAGCAAGATAATCATTAAAGGTTAAAATATGAACACCTTTATTAGTCAATGCATTTAAATATGCTGGCATCACTGCACTTAGGGTTTTTCCTTCTCCAGTTTTCATCTCAATTACTTTCCCCATGTGAAGTCCAATGGCCCCAATAACTTGAACATCATAGGGCTCTATGTCTAAAGTTCGCCTTATAGCCTCCATAACAAGGGCAAAGGCTTCCACAAGGAGCTTATCAAGATCCATTCCATTTATAGCCTGCTCCCTTAAGTTCATGGATATTTCTTTAAGCTCTTTATCACTATATGATTTATAATCGATATTTTTTATATCCCTTAATATTTCCTTATACATATCTAATTTATATTCCACCGAATCATTCATTTTTCTTGATACTTTTTTCTTAAATAATTTAAACATAAAAATCCCTCCTATAGGAAATAACAAATATCATGTTTTTAGACATGACAAATAACTATACATTAATTTACTAAATTAACCTATAAACTATCCTATAGAAGGGTCTCTTGAAATTTTAAAAGTATTAATAAAAATAATAAGCAAAATACTAAATAGAAATATTATATCCAGTGAAACTAAAAAATGTTTTGAAAGCCCATTGAGGGCACAAACAGACAGTAGAAACAAATAAAATAATATCTTTAGTAAGAAATTATTATATAAAAGTTTTATTTCATCTGAATATAAATAAAATAATATATAAAAGTCGGACTTAACCCTACTATTGTCTACTATAAACTCTACTAATTTAATTACACAAAATCCCAGCCCCAATATTAAGGATACTGTTAAAAACAAATTTATCATATACTATTAGTCTCCTCTACAATAATATAAAAATCAATATTATATTTATTATAACATAATAATGGATTTAAATATTATTTTTTACATTTATCTATTATTTATGCTGTAAATACTCCCTATAAGCCATTCCCTTACCTGTCTTAGTTTTAAAATTCTTATCAATAACTCCCTTTAATTTTTCCTTATCATTTAAAGCATCTCTCGTTTTTAAATTTTCTAATAAATCTGCCTCCCAAAGTATTTGAAAATCTATTCCATCTATTTTTGAATAAGTATGATGATTACCCACTATATAACAGACCCTATCTATTGCCTTTGGATCATATCCTATTTCCTTTAATATTTCCTCGGCAATTATTTTACCTTCCCTTTCTTGATATGGTGCATCTGAAGAACCATGCTTTCTTTTAGCTTCTATAATACCAATATCATGGAGTATGGCAACTATTGAAATAAACTCCCTATCTTCTGTTTTTATGTTTTCCCCATCCATTATCTTCTCTGCATATCCTAAAACATTTAAAGTATGGTCTATTTGTAAAGGGAATCCTTTAAAAACTTTCCTCATTTCTTTTAAAGTTTTTTGCTTATATTCTTCAGAAAATTCTTCATCACTAACTTTCATTTCCATACTATGCATAAAGGCCTCAAAACCTTCATTTTCATAAAATCCTATAGCTGAGTAGTTTGATGGAATCACAGATAATCGAAAGTGCTTAGCATTACGTTTTAACCCCCAATTTTTAATACCGTCAATCAATTCCTTTCCTACTCCTTTATTTCTAAACCTTTCGTCTACTATTAAGTTCTGAATATATACATATGTATTTTTCACAAGTACAGGCTCATCTTTAGTCTCTTTAAAATATATTTCTCCTACACCAATAACTTTTTCATCTTCTATAGCTAAAACAAAGTCAGAGTTCCTATCTTCAATTATCTTTAAGACTTCTTTATTTTTCACTTTAGATATCTTAAAAAAATTAGGCAATAGCTCAACACTTGATTCATTTAATTTATCTAATAATCTTTTTATTTCTTTTATATCCTCCAGTGTAGCAATCCTTATATTCATTTAAATCCCCTCTTTTTTTATTTGTCTTTAATCCTAAAATATAATCTTTAGCATAACTCTTTGGAATTTTTAGCTTTTGTGACATTTCTTCTAAATCAGTAATCAAATTATTAAATTCATTCTCTCTAAGTATATCTTTATATAGACTAAAGCCATATATAATTCTTGAAAATATTTTTCTAGGTGAAGATTCATTTAGCTCCCTTTCGTCAGATGTAGCGATCCTATAAAGACATCTATTATAACCTTCTTCTCTATTATATATTTTAATTTTATATAAATCATTCTCCACATAAAATAAATACTGACTTTTCACTTTCCAATCACTTCCCTTATGTTAATTTTAAATATATATTTTATAATGCTATAATTTTACCATAGGGACAGTTCATTATAAATACTTGTCCCTGTAATAATAATAATTACAACTTTAAAACCTTCTGTAACTTTATAAAGTAACCTTCAAAACCATTGTCAGCCTCCATATGTATTTTGATAAATGGATGTTTTTCTAATTCATCTAAGATATATTTTGCAAATATTTGATCCCGTGCTAGAAGATTTTTTAATGCAATTTCACCATTTAGTTTGGTTAACATCTCTTGAACATAATCCCTTTTGATATATTTCTTATTAACAAAATTATCATCTGTTATCATATAGCATATTTCCACATCATGCTTTTCTTTTAACTTTTCAATAAATTTAGGTAAAAGTATTGATCCCTCTAATATAATTTTTTCATCTTCCACTGTATCTAACTCCTTTATTAATAAGGGAAATAGTGCCTCATATAACTCTATATATTCATTAAATAATATCTGTGGTTCTTTCTGTAACATATCTATTAAATCCTTCCCCTTTCACCTATAAATACTTGGTGTCTCTATGGTTGATGCTTCAATATGCTCATAAGCGAAAACATCTAAGTACCAAACTTTTATCCCAAACTTTTCACCTAAATGATATGCAAATGTTGTTTTTCCTGAACATGGTCTACCACCTAATAAGTATAATTTCATTTTTTCTTCCTCCTTCATACTACTTTAAGATATAAGCTTATTCTAATGAACTGTCCCCTAGCTAAATTGAGCCTCATATAAAAGTTTATAAACTCCAGCTCTCTTAAGTAAACCTTCGTGGACCCCTTCTTCAGCTATCTTTCCATCCTCAATAACATATATCTTATCTGCATTTTCTATTGTTGATAGACGATGGGCTACAACAATAGTTGTACGTCCCTTCATTAATCTATCTAACGCTTCCTTAACTAATGTTTCTGATTCTGAATCCAAGGCAGATGTAGCCTCATCTAATAATAAAATAGATGCATCCTTAACTATTGCTCTAGCTATTGCTATCCTTTGACGTTGCCCCCCTGATAACCCTTCACCCCCTTCTCCAATTGATGTGTTATATCCCTCTTTCATATCCATTATAAAATCATGGGCATTTGCAGCTATAGCTGCATTAATAACTTCCTCTTTGGTAGCATCAGGTTTACCGAATCTTATGTTTTCTTCAATAGAACCTTCAAATAAATAAGATACCTGGGGAACATAGGCTATTTTCCCCCGTAATGTTTTGAGATCAAGCTCTTTATCATCATTACCCTCTATCATTATTTTTCCTTTCTGTGGTACATATAAGCCTAATAAAAGCTTTATTATTGTTGATTTTCCTGCCCCACTAAAACCTACTAAAGCTGTAACCTGATCTTTTTGCATAGTCATACTTAATCCATCTATAACCTTTTCACTATCATTATAGCTATGGGTAACCCCATTAAAAGCTATTGCTGTATCCCTTTTACCCAACTCATTTTCTTCAATATAAACACCACTAATATGCTCTTCTTCCACTTCATCTATTAAATCAAAAACCCTTTTAGCTCCAGCTAGAGACTTTTGTATGTCTACAATATTCCCTCCCACTTCTTCAAACAAGCAGAAAACCTGCATCTTCAATGTTAATATTGCAATAACTGTCCCTATATCTGTTAGGTTATAATAAACCATAAATGATCCAGTTCCAAGAACACCAAAGAAGGTTAAAAATGACAGTAACATATTGATACTACTTTTTTCAGCCTCTTTTTTAGTTAGATTTATTCCCTCTTTAACCACGCTATCATTTGCGTCACTAAATTTATTAACTACAACTTTATTTATATTAAATAACTTTATCACCCTAACTCCAGCTACAATATCTAAAAACCTCTGGGTTGCCTTCCCTAAATGGGATTGTAATTTATCACTGGATTTTCTAACTGGCTTGGCATAGGCTGTATTTGCAAATGTGGTTATCACGCCGAAAAATACCATTATAAAAGCTAATCTTAAATCCAATATAAATATTGTAATTGTAGCAGCTAATCCCACTAAAGCATGAAACAATACGTTATATAACTGACCATCATAGATTTGGTCTATCATTGACACATCATTGGTGATCTTAGATAATATATCTCCACTATGGATCTTATCAAAATAAACTCTAGGTAATTTTAAAACGTGGTCTAATAAATTAACCCTTAAGTCACATATTGTTTTTTTAGATAAATAGGCACATACATAGCTCGAAATTGGATTAACTACACATGCTAATATAAGAGAAATAACCACTAGTTTTATGGCATGCTCCAAAAGCTCTATATCTTTATTTACAATACCGTTCATAATATCTTTATACATAAAGCTATTGATGATGGAAAAACTCCCTACACATAAAGCCGATATCATAATAGCTAAGTAAAAATACCATCTTCTTTCTTTCATAAGTCTCATTACCATTAAAAGTTCTTTTAAATGCAAATCCTTAAGCATAATTTAATTCCCCCTTATTTTCTTCCCCTTGAGAAGAATATTTATTTTTATATAGTTGTCTATAATAACTATTCTTATCTATTAGATCCCTATGGGTTCCAGATTCTAATACCTTTCCTTCCTTTAATACGATAATTTTATCTGCTTTAATGACTGTAGATAGCCTATGGGCTATAATTAATACTGTTTTACGATTCATAAGTCTTTCTAAAGACTGTTGAACCTTAGCTTCAGTATAATTATCCAGAGATGAGGTGGGCTCATCTAAGAGTAAAATAGGTGCATCCTTAATAAAAGCCCTTGCTATAGCAACTCTCTGTCTTTGACCTCCAGATAAGTTTATACCCCCTTCTCCTAAAACAGTGTTATAGCCATGGTCTAAATCTAGGATAAAATCATGGGCATAGGCTAATTTAGCTGCCTCTATTACTTCATCCATGGATCCATTTTCTTTCCCATAAAGTATATTCTCTGTTATTGTTCCTGGGAACAAATATGTATCCTGGGAAACCACGGCTATTTTATTTCTTAATGACTCTATATTAATATTTTTAATATTGTTGCCAAAAACTTCAATTTTCCCTTTATCATACTCGTAAAAACGGGAAATAAGGTCTATAACAGTACTTTTACCGCTACCACTGGCCCCCACTAAAGCAAATGTCTTATCTTGAGGTAAATCAAAGGATAAATCATCAATAACTTTTTTATCTCCATGATATCCAAAGGATACACTATCAAATTTAATGGCACTTTTATTATCATTTACTTTAATAGTTTCCCCAGTTGTAACCTTCTTGGGAATATTAAATATTTCATTTATTCTATCTATGGCACCTATAGCACGATTTACATTGCTTAATATCCATGAGAATCCTGCGGTTGGATAAGCCAAATAATCTAATAGTTGAAGAACAGCCACTAAGGCTCCAACTTCTAATTCCCCATCTAGAGCCATATATCCACCATAAAAGGCACAAATCAGTCTAGGTGACCATGCTAATGAAAGTCCCACCGCTTGCATCGGGGCCAAATATCTAAATCCCTCTAATTCCTTTTTATAACTTTGTTTATATCTTTTCTTCGCCTTCTTATAAATGCTATTTTCAAGATGATAAGTCTTTAATGTATCAATACCTATAATAGCCTCCTGGGCAGTACCACTTCCTTTACCAAGATAGTGATAACTTTTGCCAAATATATTTCTCATTCTTTTATTTAAGAAATAAGATATCCCCATAAGAATAGGTACTGGAATTAAGCTTATTAAACCTAATTTCCAATTGATAATCATAATATATCCCAAGGCAACCAAGGCCATAAGGGGCTGCACCCCTACATTTACAAAGTCATCCTTCATAATATTTGTAACATACTGGGTATCATTATTTACCCTTGAAGCCAAGTCTCCCGATTGATTTTTTCTATCATTTTTCATTGTAGTTTTCGTTAAATGGATAGCTAATCTTTCCTTTATTGTTTTAGTTGAGTAGAAAGCATATTTTCCTATTGTATATTTAGAAATATACTCTGACAAAATCCCAAATACCATTATAGCTATAAAGATAACAATTATTCTAACCATATGTGAAAATTCACCTTCTAAAGCTCTGGTTATAATTTTCTTAGTGTAAAAGGCCTTAAATATATTAACTGTAATCAATGTAATGGAAGCAGTAATAGCTATAAATAGCCACTTTTTATGCTGACTCCCAAAGTTATACATCCATTTTATAGCATCTACAAATCCATTTATTTTTTCTCTGTTTTCCATTTTATATACCTCCCAAAAAGCGTTATCTCTTTTCAATTGCAAATCAAGTCCCAACTTTATCAGTATTTTCAAATTCATTTCCAAACGCAAAAAGACTGCAAATGAACAGACATTCATTTACAGCCTTTTAAACTTATTATTTAATGTTTTATAATTAAAAAACCTGAAACTAAAGGGACTAAATTAAAAATACCTCCATAAAACTATACCCTAAAAATAGGTACAACTAATCTATGGTTATTTTAAACCCATCCTTATAATAAGTTTTTTCTATAAAACAAAAATACTGTGTCACAACACAGCATAATAATATACATACTAATAAACGTATGGCTGATAAAGTTGTTCTTCGCTATTGCTAACTAATGTAAAGCACAACAAACTAGACCTATTTTCATAGGCATTTTTAAGTATTATCCTTTACATAATATTCAGTTCCTAATTATATAGCGAAAAAACGTAACTTTATTGGGAAATATAATATCCTCATTGCCATACCTCACTTTTCATAAAATTTATTTTTTATATTATATCATTATAATTTTCATATGTCAAAATTTACTATAAATTTATGTTAATGCAACTTTTCTAAAAGTTCCTTAAAGCTTCCACTAACAAATACAATGCCCTCTTCTTCATTAGATTTCTCATGATTCCAGAAAACTACAAATACATCATTCCCCTCATACTTAAAGCATAAATAGTTACCAAAAGGATCCTTTGCAAAAGGATAAGTATTCTCTGGTAATCTATCTCCAATCCATTTATAAACATCTATAACATTTTCCTTGTGGTCTTTAATTATACTAAGTAATGAACTAAAAACCATCTCTTTATATTCTCCAAAATCAAATAGTTTGGGCCTTGGTCTTCCTCCATTATTTTTCTTAACACACTCTATATAATCTAGTGGCAGCTTAACATTAAATCTACTTTCCACTTTTTCTATATCCATTAAACTTGGCATATCCTTTACAAATTTCCATTTAATTTTATTATCCATAGTTAACACCTACCCTTAAATATCCTTTATCTATTTTTACTCCCTCCACCCCATATAAATCGACCTCCTGTATGTCCTGTTTGGCCATGGACTTCTGTATCCACTAATTGCATAACTCCAGGTTCTTCATTATGGTGCCAAGTATATCCATCGGGAACCTCATCTCCAATTATCTGCTCTATCTGATCCTTTGTAAATTTATTTTTTAATCCCATATCACTTGCTATAGCTTTCTTCAAGCTATCATTACACACCTCAAATTGTTTTCTATCTGAAACATTATATAAAGATTCGTCTATTTGAATTTGAAATGGTGTTTCAAATTCAGGGAAAACTCCAGTTACTTCCCTCCCATCAAGAAGCTCTACCTTCTTTTCATTAAACTTAATCCCTGTTTCCGGGTGTTTATGTCCTTCTAACTCTTCGTTTCTAGAATCTAAATAAAGGGGTTTATCTGCTTCTTCAAAACTATCTATCTTATATGACTCAACTTCCTCTGAAAACTTAGGGATATCAAAGGAGCTATTTTTAAGTCCCTCTTTTTCCAGTTCCCTAAAAGTTAAGGTTTCTAACCCCATCATCTATAGCCCCTCCTTCTATCTTGATATTCTCCACCCATTTAAAGTAAAATTCTTTATAATGTTGATCATCCACAGCCTTTTTTCTAATTAAACACTGCATAAGGGCATATTCTAATTCTCTGTTACGATTTAAATCCACATATTTTCTAAGTCCAATTAAAAATTTCCTATTCCAGTGAAAAAAATCCTTTGACTCTTTGGCAAATCTTATTAATTTGTTAATATCAATAAACTCTGATGTTATATTTGATAATGACTCAAAATTTTCTTGATTCCATAAATCCATAGTCTTTTCTACTTTAAACTTTTCTAAATTCCTTATTAATATATCATTAAGCTCCTCTTTTATCTTCCTACCCTTTAGCCAATATTGAAGTCTAGAAACATCAATATTAACTAAATCTATTTTCTTATCTTCCATTAGTCTGGATTTTAAAAGAAGTTTCATTAGATCTCCTATCATTTTCTTATTATAAGATAATTCTTTTTCTAAATCTTTATCATATATCAAAGGTATCCTAGTTGTAAATTCATCTATCTTACATAAAATAGGCTGCATCCAATTATTTTGATAAACTACTGCTACTCCCGTTTTTAGCTTTGGGAGATCACAAATTTGGTCTTCATTTAAATTAGCAGATTTACCCACTGTCTGTCTATCTAATTCTTCAGGTAACCTTAATATAATCTTTGTGTTGGTATTTCTTATTACCGATTGATCCAATAAATTTGGAGCTTGGTCTGATATTATAAATCCTTCTCCATATGTTCTCATTTCAGCTATAGAATTAGAAATCATCTCCACTGATTTTCCTTGAAGGTTAGAACCCTCTTGGCTTTGATCAAAGGAAGTCCTTCTTAAAAGATTGTGGGCTTCTTCTAATACGGTTACATGTTTTAAATTGGAGTTTTCCACATCATTATTACAAAATCTATGCTCCTGTAATCTTATAAATAATATACCTGTAATCAATGCCTTTGTCTCCATAGAACCTATTCTACTTAAATCCACAATGGTATTTTTATCAAATAAAGTTTCATTACTTATCTCTACATCAGTAAATATTCTACCCAACAATCCATTTGTAAGGGATTTAATTCTGGTAATAAGGGCCCCAGAATAATTACTTTTTACTTCTTGGGAATAACTAGAGTTGTTTATAACTATATCTAATGTGTTCAATAAATCTTTAAATGTTGGATATATTGACTTTTCATTTATATTTACTGAATAATCTAAATCCCACCCTTTTATTTCATAGGCCATCTCAATTGCCTCTTTTAAAACAGCAGGCATAGCCGCATACATGGGCCAACAGGCCTTAAATATTTCTATAAGCCTATCAATATGCTCAAGTACATGTATATCTTGTGAAAATCTAAATGGATTAACCTTTAATAACTTGCTATATTTAGGATTGGTACCAAACACATAAACATCTTCTCTTCCTCCAAAAACCCTTTTATATTCTCCTTTAACCGGTTCAATAACCAAAAACTTAATTTTATTTCTATCTAATTCACTTAAAACTTTATAAATAGCATTGGATTTACCTGCCCCTGTGGACCCAGTTATAAAGGTATGCATAGAAAGGCTATTTAGGTCTATCTCTACCTTTGTATTTTCAACATTACTCATATGGAATATATTTCCTAACTTTATTTTTTCACTGTTGCAGGTATTGTTATATGTTATTATATTCCTTCCAAATTCCGCCATTTCCATAACAGGAATTCCACTTATAGATTTTCTAGGCAAGCCAAATTGAATAGCCAGTTCTTTTCCACTTACCAATGAACCTGGAGTAACATTGGGAAGATTCATCCCAATATCTACATTTAAATTGATTAATGGATGACTTAATTTTTTCATATACTTTGAAACTTCTATTAAATTATTTTTATTATTGTTATCCCAGGTGTTTATAAATGAACTTTCAACAGAAGAATTTTCTCCCCTTATAAGAGCCTTAAAAGTACTGGCCGCCACTTTAGAAGTCTGAACATCATTAGCCATAAAATAACAGGCACAGTTCCACATACCAAAATTTTCCGAATCCCTAATTCTCTTTAACTGATTATCGATTTTTTCTAACAACCCTATTACAGTTTTATTTTCAATCTTCAATTGTATATTTTTAGAGTTGCCAGTTGTTGAAGCCATGGTTCTATTTTGTTGAACAGATTCTGAAATGGAATTTCCCCTCTGTTTTGCCATGCTTTCAGTCTCAGAATTATTTTTAGTGTTTGAATATGTATCTGTAGTTCCCCTTGTGGATCCAAGACTGCCAAAAAATGAGAATCCTCGGTTTCTTGACTTATTATCGGTATGTCCCATTGTTTCTGTGGCTCCTGATGTATGACTCTGGGTTTTGGTTAAGCTTTCATTCATCGTATTGGTTACTCCCTCTGTCAAGCCTTCGGTTATTGTCTTACTGTCACTTTCACTAAAATTAATTTCTGTACTGGCGAAGGGAGCTAATTTAGAATACAAATTTTCATAACCTGATTTTATATTCTTTATATCAATATTTTTTATTGGATCCCCTATAAGTATGGCTGAAAATTTCTCTCCTTTCATGGCATCAATTAACTTCTCTATACCTTGGATAAAATTATCTTTATTGTCATCCTTTAAAGAAGGAATCCCCGATACACAGGATATAACCTTATTATTTTTTCTTATTTCTGGTTTCATTATATTTTCTATCAAGTCTTCTATTTTAGAATTCTTTAGATTTTCTATTTCACTCCCTGGAAAATTTCCTTTAAAACTTTTTTCTATTACTTCTTTAGGAGAATTAATTCCTTTAGTATTTAATCTAGTACCAACATACATATCTGTATTATCCCCATCACTATTTATTATAGTAATCAATGATCCCCCTATGTTCCCTAAAGCATTATAAACATTTGATAACTTGTCCATAGTATTTTCATTTTTATCATATACTATTTTATTTATCTTAAATAATCTAATATTATTTCTGATAGTCAGTCCCTTTATATCATCAGGTACTGGAACTATATTGTACTCAGTTAGATTCACTAAATAGTCTTTATTAACAAAATCCTGAGCTAAATCTATACTTTCAATCAACTCTTTCTTTTTTATTAAATCTAATTCCTTCATAAAATCCCTCTTTTCTTCCACCATTACACTGTTATTTAATATCTATTTTTATGCCTCTAGTACATCTATTACTTTTTCAGTAAGGCTATTTAATTCTTCTAAATTTTCCGCTACCTCATCAATATAGGCCTTGTCTTCAAGTACCTTTTCAAAGTTTATAGCATAACACTCAATTATTGATGTAAATTCATTAATAATCCCATCGGTAAAACCCTCTATATATTCTTCCATAGCTTCTATACAAGATAATACTTTTGTCTTAAGTTTTAACATAAGTATATCTATAACACTATACATTTCAATATAAAGACCTATATAACTACTGGTGCTATGTATAATATCTCTAAATTCCTGAATCAAAAGATTTACTCTTTGTTTCCATTTTTTAGTGATATTCTGTGTTATTTCTTCAAGCTTTGCTTTCTCATTCTTTATAACTGCATACCAATTCTCCCTATTATAATGAAAATCCTGTCTAAGCTTTTTATTTGTTTCATTTGTTATTTGATTAAATTCATTTTTAAGCTTATTTATTTTATGAAATATTTTATCTGTATTAAATATTTCATATTGTTTGTTTATATCATTTTTATTATATTTAAATTTTTCCTCATTAGTTAGTAAAACATCTATTTTCTGTCTTATTAATTCAGATTTCTTTCGATTTTCATTTATTATCTCCTCAATATGCTTTTCTCCCTGTATCTTTTCTTGTTTTAAGTTTTCTAAAAAATCTTTCTTTTCTTTTATAATAGTATGATTAGCAAATTTTTTTAAATTTTCAAGCATATTTTCAAAAGCATTTTCTAAAGTTTTCTCTCCTTCTAAAGCCATATTCTCAATTGATTGTTTTAATAATTTTAAAATATCCTGAAGTATTTCTTCATATATATACTCTTCAGCTTCTGAAGAATTACAAAGTTTCAAATTAGAATACCTTTTATTAAAAATCTTCTTCATTTTTAATATTTCATCTCTCATTTCTTCCCCTTCATTGGCAAATTTCTGTTGAAGTTCTTGAATAGTTTCTTGTTTAATAAAATTAGTATTATTTTCAAAATTTTTAATATTATACAAATTATTTTTTCTAATTATTTCACCCTCCGATTGTTGTCCTTTTGCTAACATTCTTTTCACTTGAATGTGTGTATATTCTAATTTTTCTTTAATATCTTCACTAATATTCTCTGATAGTTCATCTATATATCTAATGTACCTTTGGATAATCTGAAGAATATATTGTACCATTCCCCTTATGCTAGATATAAAAGTTTTTTCATCTATATCTAAACTACTTATGACTTTATTCAAACTATTTTGTATATACTGTCTTTCCAGTTGACCAAAAAAACTTTCCTGCTGGATAAAATAATTTAGACTTTTAATATCTCTTAACTTATTTTCTATATTCATTTTGGAAGTATATTCTAACTTTATATCTAAGCCTTTATCATTATAATATTTACATATTCTTTTCATTTCTTTACAATGTATATTCATTCCATTAAAAGTTATTTTAAAACTATCTTCATTCAATTCATTTTCCAATATTATAATTAATTCATCTATCCATGTATCAATCTTCTCTTTTCTAAACATTAACAATCTGCTATCATAGTCAATCTCTTCACCATCAATTTTAAATTCTGTTTCTATCTTATATGGATTGTGTTTTATGAATATTTCAATCAATAGAGTACCTCCAATCCTAATTCCTTTAGTTATTTAGTTAATATCTAATTTCATTTCATACATCATATATTTTTAATACATTTTCTTAGCATCTCTAGGTAATGTTTTTACATGTTTAAGGTGTGCTGTAACCCTTTTGTCATCACCACAGGGATAATCATACCCAAAATGTTTCCCTACCTTTGTGGCAGTTTCCCTAAAAAGCTTGTTCATAGCAAATAGGGATTCCCACATATTTTCATAATTTCCATCGGAATATGTTAAAATAAATTCATTCCATTCCTTAGGTTTAAGATAGTTCTTAAAATACTTACCTAATTTTCCCGGACTTTTTTTGAAGTCAGTTTCTATACCAATATACCATGTTAACATTTTCATAAACATTTTCCTCACTGGTCCATCAAACATAAATTTAGCATAGGATAACTCTTCTCTCCATATCCCCTTAGCTATATAGGGATTTACCCACCAAAACTCGTTACAGCAATCCTGAAATTCTTTTTTAGTAGGAGGCTTTGGTAAATAATCTTTTTCACTTGGAGGAGGAAATGTGCCGAGAATCCCCTCCTTATCTAAAAGGATTTTACTTAAGCTATCCTGTTTTAAATCTTCAGTTTTCTCTACTGAGTAAAATGTTAAATCTATACGATTACCATCTATAAACTGCATAAGAAAACAGAACCTTTCATCATGATTATTATATGAATCTCCCATTTCATCTGGAGTTTGCATTATCATAAGTTCTCCAAAATTAATTATCCAACTTCTATCTTCAAGGAAATCCTTCACATCTTTTACAACATACACAATATCATAATCTTGAAAAATATCTTTAGGCACATTAGGATTTACCCGAGAACCATTCATAACTACTGCCAATATACGACTATCCTTCTTTGCCACATTAAGTATCAAATCAAACATTTCTTTTTCACTTCTCATTACTTCACCTCTTATATTAAAATATATAATAATCAGATTTAAAGATATTTATTTTCCCTTTTTATACTAAACTATTTCTACATGATGCTTCCAATTTCCTTTGGATTAATATGCCATTTCAATATAAAGGAATACTCCAATTTTGTTTTACAGATAAATAAGAATGCCTGGATTTTATACATTGCAATGTATAAAATCCAGGCATTCTTATCAGTTGTGGATATAAGTATAGCCTTATTTTTTAGATTTCTTTTTCTTTCTTTTCCTTTTCTTTTTAGTTTTTTTGCTTTCAATTTTAGCCATTATACGTTCATGTTGAACCCTTTTTTCTTCTGCCTTTTCCTCAGCTAAGACTTTTTTATCATCTTTTATTTCTTCAACTAAAGACTCATCTTCTAGTTTTAAAAATGTACCAAAGGCTGACGGATAAACAAACTTCTTCTCTTCTTCACTTTCATCAAAGACTACTGTTATATATTCATCGTCAAAGTCCGTTATTTTTCCTCTGCCGTAAGCTTCATGTTTTACAATTTTTCCACAAAGTTTCATATGTATACCTCCTAAAATAATTATATAAAAATAAATTTTAACTTTAGTTTATATTCCTATACTAATAACACTTCTATACAGAACCTTGAAACTCCTTTATAATGTGTCTATTTAAATAAAAATAAAGGTTTCCAAGTATATTTTATACTAGAAAACCTTTGCTTTTATCTTTCATTTTTGAATATATAATTTATTATCCCAATACTTTTTTATAATATTTATTATAATAATTTTAAATGAACTGTCCCTTGCTTGTCCCAGGTTTATTTTCTTTAAGAAATATTCCATAGGAATTTTTATCTAACTCTTCTATATCTTCAAAGTTCTTAATCCATTTAATAATATCTTCCTCATTAATAACCTCTAATTCCCTTCTTTTGGTGTTTAAATACATTATATATAACTATGACTGACACCGTCATGTCAGCCTTTATAATTTTTATAATATATTATTTTTAATATATAAAATTTAAGGGTACTAACTATTATATTAGGGTAAAATATACTAATGTATTTTAAATTAAACTTATTTTTAAGGAGAATTTTTATGAAAAAAATTATAGGACTTATTTCAGACACCCATGGAGTATTAAAACAAAAAGCCATGGATTATTTAAGCAAAAGCGATCTGATCATCCACGGAGGCGATGTTGGAGATATAAAAATATTAGATTCTTTAAAAGAGATTGCTCCAGTCTATTGTGTTAAAGGAAATATAGACAAAGGAGAGCTAAAAGGGATATTACCTTTAACACAACTGATACATTTAGATAAGATAACTATATATGTAATACATAATTTAAAGGAAATAGATATAGATCCAAAGGCTGAAGGCATAGATATTGTTATCAGTGGACATTCCCATAAATTTTCAAAACACTATAAAGATGGGGTTCTATATGTAAACCCCGGTGGAGCCGGTAGAAAAAGATTTAATTTACCTTTAACAGTGGGCATATTATATATATGGGATAATAAAATAGATGTTGAATTCCAACATTTATAGTCCAAAAAAAAACCAAGGGACAGTTCATTATAATTATTTGATTATATTTTTGGTTTATTTTTTTAATTTCATTATTATTTGCTATTTTTCAGTGGACTTTTAACAGCTTGTCCATTATTAACGCTTCTATATTCAGTCGTTTGATCCTCAAATTCAATATCCCCTTTATCCTTTAATAGTAATAAACTCCATCTGTCTACCCTTCATATAGTTAACACCTTCTTTCGTAAAGGCTACTGTTTCTTCTAGGAAAATACATACTTCTTGATTTCCCCATTCTGGTATCGACGAGGTAGTGTTAAGTTCTAATGCATAACAAGTATCAAAATAAATAGGATAGTCCCCTCTACCAGGGACCCGACCTTGGTTGTCCCACAATCCTATAATCGGGCCAGCTCCATGACCATGATAACCGATTGGATGGGTATACAACATAGCTTTAATATTTTGCACCTTAGCTTCTGCTAAGGAAACATCAATGATTTCATTTCCTGTACAACCAGAAACAAAATTTTCTGTTACAATATCTTGAAATTGATTGCACACCTTTAATGCTGCTTTTAGTCCTATCGGTACATCTGTTTCTTCTGGCTTCAACACATAGGCTATTCTCTGTGTATCGGTGCAAAGCCCCATATATGTAATCCCTACATCACAATGTAATATATCTCCCTGTAGAATGACGGTATTAATTATTCTTTTATCCTCAACCCCTTCACGTTGCAAATCAATTGTAGGTGTAAACCAAAACTCAAGTCCCAAATCCTTTATTTTCTCCATTATCCACCACTTAACATCTTCAGTAGTAGTCACTCCCGGTTTGATGACTTTATTCGAAAAGGCCTCATCAATAATATCACAGGCAACCTTATATATATGAGGGTACATGTCTAGTTCTAATAAGCTCCTACGTTCTAACCATCCTACGCATAGATTTTCTGCACTTACCAATCCCTTGCTATATTCCTCTCCTAATATATTAATAATATTATCATGGAGCCCTTTTGTTAGCCCATCGGCTAAAGCTATTTTATTAGAGATGTTTATCCCTATTCTATTGGGTTTTCTCTCTTCCACAATCCTTTTTATACACTCCCACTGTGTCTCTGACTTGCCATCCCAAACTTGCTTATAAAACTTTGTTAAATGTTCATTTGCTCTACATAAACTTAGAGTTTCTAACTGGCCATCTGTACCTAGATAAAATATAAAACAAGATAGACGTGAAGCTGTTTCTATCATACTAGGAATTAAGGTAAAAAAGATTGGGTCTTCATTGTATTCCCGGGCAAGAATAACCCACATATCCATACCCTCTCTTTTCATAAGTTCTGACAGGATGTGATTTAATCTATATTTGAGCCTTATATCCATAATCTCATGTTGCTCTTTTAATGATAATATCTTATGCTTAACATGTCCAGAGTCTTTACCCATTTCATAATCCCTCCATTTTAAATTTATTTTAATATTTTTAATTTTCTAAATCTATATAATAATCTCTTTTGTACTATTCTCCACCTTTATCAATGACTATTTTATAATAGACCTCTTAACTTTATAGAATCTATATTTCCATATCATTTTCTTCACACCACTCCAGTGCAATCTTCATTAAAGCTTCTTCCCTAAACTTGTACCATTTATTATCTATATTAAACCCTGTGACCATATCTTTAAATCTTCTGAAGGCTCCCTTGCCCTTTAAAGCACTTAATAATTCATTACTCCTTTTGTTGTCATCTAAGAAATAACAAAATTCAACCATAATATCATATTCATTAATATCATAACTTGATGGTAACGATATATAATTATCCCAATTGACTTCCACCTCAATAGCGGCCTCAATACCATCCCTTTGCCAATCGGGATAGTTTTCCAAATCTTCCTCAGTACAATCCTCTGCTATTCTTCGGTCCTCTTCACTTATATAAACAATTTCACCGGTTGCCTTGTTACAATAATATTCTCCTTGGTCATTGGCTAACTCTATTGCTTCCAATAAATCCTCTTTTTTAATCTTCTTCATCACTATCACCCTTTACATATGAAATTTTTCTCCCTTTAATAAGATTTTACTCTATATAAACTTCTAAATCAATCTTACAATTTACCATACCTAATTAAATTTAATAATATAATTTTTTATAATGAACTGTCCCTTGCTTGTCCACTTATATAAATTTCTCCCTACAATACCAGTAGAAAAAGTATAAATAGTAGCAAAAAAGAAAAAAATAAAATTAGCCAAAGGAGGTGGAGAAAATTAATTTCTATCAACAACAGATTAAAGACGTATTTAAGGAACTTAATACCAGTGAAAAGGGACTTCAAAGGGATGAAGCTCAAGAAAGATTAAAAGAATACGGTGAAAATAAATTAAAGGTTTCTAAAGGCACACCAAAGTGGCTTTTATTTATATTACAGTTTAAAGATGTTTTAACTATAATGTTAGTGATAGCTGCTGGGATGTCCTTATTGATTCAAAATTATCGCGATGCTATTGTAATGTTAGCAATAGTTGTTATTAACGTAGTAATAGGTTTTTTCCAGGAGTTTAAGTCTGAAAAAATAATGTCCTCGTTAAAAAAATTAATTCAATCTCCTGCTAAAGTTTATCGAGATGGAACCCTTAAAGAAATGGAACAAAGTAAATTAGTTCCCGGTGACATAATTAGTTTAGAAGAAGGAGACAAGGTCCCTGCAGATATAAGAATAATAAAATCAAATAACCTTAGAACAAACGAGGTGGCATTAACAGGGGAATCATTGCCTCAAGAGAAACAAAGTAATGAAATTATCAAAGAGAGTCCCTTGGGAGACCGTAGCAATATGGCTTATATGGGTACTAATGTCGCTTCTGGATCAGCTAAAGGTGTAGTTGTATATACAGGTACAGAAACCGAAATGGGTAAGATTGCTTCTTTAACACAAAGCGAGGAAAAATCTGAATCACCTTTGCAGAAGGAACTAAGGGTAGTTGCCAATCAACTGGCCATTGTTGCCATTGTAATAGGTGTTATACTATTTGGAGTTAGTATCTATCGTGGTCTTGATCTATCCTATGCCTTGATTTATGGGCTAGGTATAACTATAGCTGTTGTTCCCCAGGCATTACCAATGCAGGTTACTGTCTCCCTTTCCCAAGGAGTAGCTAGAATGTCTGAGAGAAATGCCATAGTTAAAAAGCTTTCTTCAGTGGAAACCCTTGGCTCCACAAATGTAATAGCCACAGACAAAACAGGTACCCTTACTAAAAATGAAATGACTGTTCAAACTGTTTGGTTCAATGACAAGGAGTATAAAGTCACTGGACTTGGTTATGAACCAGAGGGGAATATACTACATCAAGATGATACAGCCGTTGATGAAAAAGAAAAAGATGAATTAGAAATTATGCTTGATGCTGGAACTATGTCATCAAATGCTGAAATCCATCCCCCCGATGATGATCATGCTGGATGGTACGCCATTGGAGATCCTACTGAAGCAGCTTTAATAACTCTGTCTACTAAATTAGGCCTTAGATCTCCTAAAGAGGATGAAGAGAACCCTGAGATCCATGAATTTAGCTTTGATTCAGTACGTAAAAGAATGAGTTCCATAAGGGAGTTTAGTGATGGTAATGTTTTAACTATGAAAGGGGCTTTAAACAGCATACTTTCAATATCAAAATATATTTATAAAAATGGTGAAAAGGTAGAAATCACTGAGGAGGATAAAGATAAGCTAAATAAAATAAATGAAAAGTATTCAAATCAAGCTCTAAGGGTTCTAGCTATAGCCCATCGAGATCTTGATTCCGATGAAACCACCTATGACATAAATAAAATTGAACGGGATGTTGTATTTTTAGGACTGGTAGCCATGATTGATCCTCCCAAAGAAGGGGTGAAAGAAGCCATAGAAGATGCCCATAATGCCCATATTGATACCTATATAATGACTGGAGACCATGCCATAACAGCCAGTGCAATTGCAAAAAAGATTAATCTAGGTGGTGGTAAAAAATCCCCGGTTATAACTAATCAACAATTAGACCATCTTTCTGATGAGGAACTAAAACAACAGATGAGAGATAATAGATCTTTAGTCTTTTCCCGGGTATCTCCAGAAAATAAACTGAGGATCGTACAAAATCTAAAGGAAGAGGATAAGATTGTAGCTGTTACAGGAGATGGTGTCAATGATGCACCGGCACTTAAAAGTGCCCATATTGGTGTTGCCATGGGACAAATGGGAACAGATGTATCAAAGGAAACAGCAGAAATGGTACTACTAGATGATAGCTATCCCACATTGGTTGATGCTATTAAAGAGGGAAGAACTATCTATAACAACCTTAAAAAAACAGTACTGGCCACATTAACAAGTAATATAGCTGAGTTATTAATAGTTCTATTGGGTCTAGCAGGAGCAGTTTTACTAGAGTGGCCCATACCTATATTAGCTATTCAAATCCTTGCTATTGACCTATTGGCAGAGATTCTCCCTTTGACAGCATTAACCTTTGATCCCGGTTCTAAAGAATTGATGACTACTCCTCCTAGGGATCGAGATGAACATATTATTAATAAAGGTAGTACCATGGAGGTTCTATTTTTAGGCATTATGATGGGAGGATTAGCTTTTATAAATTACGGTCTCTTTGTTGGTGGTTTTGGAGGGAATTTCACAGAAAATAGTGCCCTATATCCCCGTGCCACTACCATAACATATTTGACCATAGTTATTTGTCAGCTTTTAAATATACTTTCAAGACGTTATAGATTTACTAGTATTTTTAACAAAAACTTCTTTAGTAGTAAGAAGATGCTTTATTCCATCCTTCTTTCCTTTGGATTGGTATTGGCAGTTGTTTATGTCCCGGGACTTAACTCTTATCTTGACTTTGCACCATTACCACCAATAGATTGGCTAAGGGTATTAGCAGCCGGGGGAGTCTTCTTACTATCTTTTGAGATAATAAAATGGTTTAAACGGAAAAATGCTTCTGGAAAACAACGATCAACCAACAAGGAAAAGTTAAGGAATTTAAGACCACAGTTTGACTTAGAAACAAGTGAAGAATTAACCCCAAAGGATGATGATGTAGAAGAAAAACCGCCTAAGGATAAGTCTTAGTTTATAAATTAAACACCCCTCAATCTTATAGTGCTATAAGATTGAGGGGTGTTTAATTTAAAACTTTATCAATTCATAGTTTCTAATGAACCTTTCCTCCCATTGAATGTCTCAAATATATATGGTATAGTAACGAAGAAATAAAAAATCAAATAAAGATTGGAGTGATTAAACCAGTGTATTTAAATATAATAAATCAAACAAAAAGTGAGTTAAGTAGTTAAACTGTAGGTGGAATTACATAGTAACCACCTATGGTAAATTTGAAAGGTGGTTTAAAATATATGATGGAATATGAAGGTAAGTATACAAAGGGAAAAATATTAATAGATAATTTTGAGGGTAATATTGTAAATCAACTCTACAGTGTATTAAATCATCCTGCTTTTGAAGGGTGTAACGTATCGGTTATGCCCGACTGCCATATAGGCAAGGGAATAATGGTTGGCTTTACTTCAACCATGAAGGATATGATTGTACCATCAGTTATTGGTGTGGACATTGGCTGTGGAGTAAGTGCCTATAACTTAGGGAGATTAAAGAAAGTTAAAGCTGATAAACTAGATAAGTTTATCAGAAAAAATATTCCCACTGGTTCAGGGACAAGGGATAAATATATTGTGGAACCAAGCTTTATAAAGCCTTTAATTGATAAGATGAATATGGATTATAAAAAGGCTATGGGTTCTTTAGGAACACTGGGAGGGTCAAATCACTTTATCGAAATCGATAAAGATGATAACAATAATTTTTGGTTAGTTATCCATAGTGGGTCTAGATCCTTTGGCTTTATAGTGGCTAAATATCATCAAAGAAAGGCAAAAGAAGTAATGAAAAAAATCTACGGGGGCTCTGCATATCACGGACTTGAATATCTACCCATGGATCAAGGTGGAAAAGAATATATACAAGATATGCAATTGGCACAAAAATACGCCTCCCTTAATAGAGAAACTATGGCAAGACTTATTATTGAAAAGTTCTATAAACTTCATTTTGAAACATTGGAAAAGATAGAAACAATCCATAACTATATTGATTTAAAAGATAATGTTATCAGAAAAGGTGCCATATCTGCCCATAAAGGAGAAAGATTAATAATCCCTTTTAATATGCAGTTTGGATGTGTTATAGGTACTGGAAAAAGTTCTAAAGAAAATAATTACTCCGCTCCCCATGGATGTGGAAGAATACTTGCTAGATCTAATGTTAATAAAAGTAAAAAAGCTTTAGAACAATATAAAAAAGCAATGAAGGGTATTTATACCACAAGTGTATCTAAAAATACAATAGCTGAAAGTCCCATGGCCTATAAAAAACCAAAGCTTATATTAGAAAATATAAGCGATCTAATTGATATTGATTTCTTTGTAAAGCCTGTTTATAATTTAAAACCGGAATAATGAAAATGAAAGAAGTCCAATGGGGCTTCTTTTTTGATGGTGTAAAAAAGTTTGTGCTTAAGTTGAAATATAAGCCCATTTATCACAATAATTAAATATAAAGTATTTATCCTTATTTTACATAATTTTAATAGCTTGTTAATTCCAGTTCTTGAGACCGTTAAAAGCCCCGCTGAAATTATATAATTTCAGCAAAGTTTTTTATTACTTTTATTTGTGCAACAAGTACATAAAACCCCCGTTGTTTGTTTCCGTGGGGGTTCACTGGGGAACCTTAATATTAAGAGTTTTATATTTACCATCCCTTTCAAACCATGATTGAAGAGACTCATAATCAGGTTCAGACACAGCCACTTGTAGACTAATTACATCATTTGACTTCCAATATGGATTTACTATGGGCACTCGAACATTATTAATCTGATTTACTTCATTATTTGTAATTAATATAAATTTTTCAATATCTAAGATTGAAATATTACTTCGGAATATTTGTCCTTCTCTATTATTTATATGGAACAGAATCTTGTCCTTTGAAATATTGAGTTCAATATTTTTCATTCCACCTCTACCTAAAATAAGAGTTTTATACTCGTTCTTATTGAAATCAATTTTAATAAGCATGTAATCACCAGAATAAACGCCATTATTATAAGAAACGAGAATTTGTGCTTCATTGTTATTTGTAAATATAACTTCTGCCTGTAGGAGATCGGCTGCATTCTTAAAAGTTTCATTGAAAAATTCAATATCTTGAACCGAATCAATATATTCTTTTATTACTGGAATTTCTTTTAAATCTATTTTTATACTTTTTTTGCCACTAGATATATTTAAAGTATATATATCATCTGTGCTACTATAGCTTCCAGTGAAAACGAATATAGATATAAAAATTATTATTACATAAAGAATTCTATGTTTAAAGAAAATCATTTTAACTCCCTCATTTTTTAAAATAATCATTAATCATTGTTTAAAGCCTAACTTAGTGAAATATATACTTTTTGACTTTATAGGATAGCTATTATTAAATAATCTGAAGATTAGGGGAAAGTTTGACTAAAATTACATTATAATTATTTTTAATGAACTGTCCCTTGCTTGTCCTATTATATTTACACTCATCTATTATAATAAAACAATCTCCCATTCTCTATTTGATATTTTATCTTTTCCCTTTCATACAAATAGGTTATCATTGCCCCTATAGTTGTATTTAAAAAGTGATATTCCTTATAGTCTATCTCTATTTCATCTAAGATTATAATCTCTTCTAATAACCCTTCCCTAGTTTTAGGTTGATCTAAAAGCTCCTTTGTCATATCAATATATCTATGTAGGTTATCTTTATTCTTTTTAACCAATTTTTCCATATCTTCTTTATTATAAACCTTACTTCCATGACTCAAGAGATAACTCTCATAATCAAGCTCTAAGATCTTATCATATGTATTAAACTGTTTATCTATATCAGAAATAAATGGCATATTATATTTATCTATTATCCCTTCGCTCATCAATGAATCTGCTAAAAAGCATACCCTATCTTTTGTAGCTATACCTATTTGTCCATCACAATGACCAGGAAGCTTAATAATATCAAACTTGTCATTATTTATCTTTTCTAGACCCTCTTCTAATTTATTATCTATAGATATATCCTTAGAAACCATAAACTCTTTACGTAGTACCTTTATAGGAGCTGAGCCATATATTTGTTTGCAAAATAACTCGTCATTTTCTATATATAACTTTTCTTTTTCTGAAGCATATAGTATACTTCCAGAAAAATTATCCTTTATATAATAGTTTCCTCCAGTATGATCTATATGGTGATGGGTATTGATAATATATTTAACATTCATATTATTTTCAGATAATAATTTTATAATCTTTTTTGCCTGCTGATTGTTATTCCCTGAATCTATAAGTAAAGTGTATTTATCTTTAAATAAATATACACCTATATTAGTTCCCGATGAAATATAATATGTTTTTCCCTTTATCTTTTTAATCTCCATATTATCGACTCCTGTAGTTTTTATTAAATAATATCATTTTTATAGTTCTTTTATCATTTTCTTAGTTACTTAGTATAATCATATAGTAGAATGAATTTTGACGTTAAAGATCCAGTCATTATCAAAATTACTTTCATTAATCATATAAATCAAATATATTCTACCACCTCATACTCATCCTTACCCATAAACACAATAAGGGCATGTTTAATATTTTCTCTATCCTTAAACTCCCTACTATCCACATATCCCTTCAACTATTTTAATCCTTCCCGCTTCACTTCTTCTAATCTATTTCTTTCACTTTTCTTTAGGTACTTTTTTAAAATACTCTTCTCTTTAAAACAATGGTAGGGCTGAATATACTAAGCCCCTAACTCTTATATACATATTTTTTTGTCAATATTTATTAACTTTTTTTATATCTCTATTTTTACTATGTATATTTTTGTACTAACTCAACATCTCTAAGTGATAATCTATCTCTATTACATATTCCCTATTTCTGACTCCATATTTAGTATAGACTTATCAAATAAATCCATATAATTCTTTTTAATATTATTAAATATTTTATAAGCACTTCTCTCATCATAAGTATGATCACTAACTTTATCATTTATCTTGTTCATATTAAAGAGCAGTTCTCCCTTTCCATTTGTTAAAAAAATTAATTTTCCTTCTCTATCAATATATTCTTTAAGTCTTCTATTCTCTATGGTATTATAATCTATAACATCTATAGTATATATTATATCTAATACTTCCAATTTCTCTTTAATGTCATAATCAAGGTCACCTCAAACCCCCGTGAGTTCCAATTTATCTCAAGATTTAAAAATACTATTTTTATTAAATTAGAACTAATAAAAACACTGATCAAACCCACGATTTGAAAATTGTAGATTTGTCAGCATTCTAAGGTGTGGCTAAACTATATCTTCTTTTCACTTCTTTCTGTACTTATCTTCTATAATCTGATATCCTTTGTGATTAATCTTATCCCATTCAGTCTTTTTATATTTAATTCCCTTTAGCATATTATTAATCCAATCAGGATCATATTCCCTAAAATACAATGCCTCAGCCCAAGCTTTAGTTTCTTTATGTTTTCCATGATTTTTATTGCGATATGCTTCAAGAAATTGATAAAAACCACAAATTCCTCCCACATCTTCAGGGGGAGCCGTTTCTGCGCCATCTAGAAGTGTGGGAAAACCAAAGTAATAATCATCTACAGTCTCTTGAAGTTTCACTTTAAAACGCCAATCAACTCCAAAATCATAAGTATACTTGACTTCTTTATATTTCTTAAGATAATCATCAGCCTTTAATCCTGTAGGCTTCCGTACCTCAACCTTCAATCTTTCTTGATGCTGTTTTTCAAATTCCATTATATCTGAAGGTATAGTTCTTAACCGTTCCTTATACATCTTCTTATTTCTTTTATAATGATGATGTTCCAAATAACGCTGTTCATCATTTGTTACAACCATAGATTCTTCTATCAGTTCAAATTCAAATAAATGATAATCCCTATTGGGATAACCACTCTGAAAATTGGTCACATTCTGGATAATGTCGTGTAGCCTATTAAATGTTACTCCAGCTGGAATAATAACTCTTCTCCATATAAGAGGATTTGATTCTTCAAGTTCAATTTTTATAATATATGCTTTCATTTTTATAATTACCTCCATTTTAAATTTTGTTGTACCATATCCCTATCCTCTTATGCCATTTTATAATTATCTGCCATACATGACATACATGGTATCTGTAGTTACAAAACTAATTATTTCTTAATTGAGTAAACATTTAAATAAAATAACCCAGTTACTTCTATACATCTTTAATATTCAGGATATTGTTCCGGTGCTTTACCTTTTTCTGAGATAATCTCAGGACTTGATATTTCAGGCTCTTCACTATTAACTTTTTCTATTTTGATATCAAAAACCCAACTATCACCAAAATCAAACAAATACTTTATTTTTTGCCCCTCATATAATCCTACTTCCCCAATCTTAACTTCATCTACCCCAATACCATTACTATCAAAAGGGGACACAAAGCAATAATCAGAATATAATTTTCCATCCATATAAAAAGCATACAAATGATCATCATCAAAGTTAAAAGCCTTTTGAATCATGTCATGTAAATCTAAAAATGTAGCTTTAGATGATATTTTAATTTTTCTCCATAGCTTTCCACCTAACGATACTTTAAAAATATAGTTACCACCAGTATTTCCCCTTTTAGCCCTTGGTAATAATTTATTTAATTCTCCCTTTAGAAATAAATCAGACAATTCCCTTACAAATATATCTTCATCATCATTATTATTTTGTAATTTACTCTCTTTACATTCTCTATCATCTACAAAAAATTCAACTTCATTAGGCAATTGGGAACCTGGTATAGCTCCAAAGTCTCCCATAGATCTCCTCCAAGGTAAGTTCCAATTAATTATCGGAATACTTAAAAGCCTTTTAGCTAAATCCACTCCAAAAGCAGTAGGGGTTATTATTTTTGCATCAAATCGTTTTTTCATGCTATATCCCCTATCCCCATCTTCTTCAACATTCCATATCCCTAGATACGAAAAATAAAGATGAAAATAGTTCCATCTTTTAATAGATATATCTAGTCGCCCCCTCATTACTTCACTGTGTATTACTACTGGATCACCTGGTTTTGAATCAGATATATACTTTAAAACCTTCATAACATCTGGTGTTATACCAAAGCCTCTATGATCCAATGAATCAACTTTTTTCCAATCTACATCAATCCATAAAGTTTTTAACATAAATATGTATTTCTCTGTATCTGTAAGCTTTTTGTACATATCTAATTCCTTATTACCTTCTAAAGAAAGTTTCCCAGCCTTAGCTGGAATCTTTTTAAATAATTTGCCCCCTATACATAGATGATAAAAAAGATGTAACAATGGATAATAGTTTTGTTCTGAGCCTTTAGTAGCCTTTTCCCAAGGCTCTGCCATTAACTCATTGATTACCTTCAAGTCTTTTCTAGAAACATACTCTTTTGTCTTTGTTAATAAAATATCATTATTTTCTATATACTTAATATAATTATCAAACTCTTTTACTATATTAGTAACTTCTTTTATATTATAAATACCGTATTCCATTTTTTCATCTCCTTAAGTCTTTTGTTAGAATATTACCGATAAAGATATAAAAACTTATATCTCCACCAACTATATTATATGGACTTCCTCATTATAAATACCATTTACATAATTATATTCCTTCAATATACCTTCTTTAAACTCTTCTTCTGTTAAATCATAATATAAATCAACTCCATCTTCAAGCAAACACTCATATATAATTTCACCTAATACCCTATCTTCCTTTAAAATCTCTTCATATCTCATTTCCACTTCATATGGAAAATCTAAACTATATGTGATTGAATCTATATCTCCATCTAGATATGATTTTGTCATCTTTATTAGAAAATCTATATTTGTCTTTTTCATTTTATCCATCTCCTTATATTATCTCTATTATTCATATTGTATCTTTATTTTTCATCTATATATTATTGCCCTAAATATAAAAATATTAACTTCAAACCTTATAAACTTAATTCATTAAAAATCCTCTATGACTCTCTTAGAAAAATATATAGTCAATTCATAACTATAGCTTCGAATTCATTGGAAGCTTCCCTATTCAACATTTCCCCTGTTCAGTTATTGTCCCTGTTTAGTTGTTCTCCCTGTTTAGTTGTTGGGGGATTCGTAATCCCCCAACTTGATTATCTTTTTATCTATTATATCATAATAATGTAAGGGCTGAATATATTCAGCCCCTAACTCTTCCCTCTGTGGAAGATCTAATATCTTCCTACAACGCCTATAAGTACACTATATTATCTAAAATTATATTTAAGAATTACTAACTGTTAATGAACTGTCCCTATATAGTTATATATAAATAAAATATATAAGTTATAGCCTTATTTTGTTTCAGAATATGGTATAATGTAAAAAAATACCTGTAGGAGGCTTTTGATGAGAAGATTATTTCAATTTAGATATTTATTTACTATAGCAACTCTAGTTATAGCTATCCTATTTACATTATATTCAAAAGATACAGTAAACACTAAGAATAATTTATCTAATCTACAAATAAAAGATTATATACCTAAAAATAATTTATTAAAAGTGTTTAATGGAGGGTTTGAAAACTTAGGGTCAATATCTATAGTTAAAAATGCCGATGTAGATGAATATGTGATATATAATATAAACTCTGCAACCGGCGGTATATCGGTTTATAGAGTAACAGATGATTTTATTAAATTGATCTATTTTAAAGGGGAAGTTGAAGTTTTCGATAAAAACTACTCTAGTAAAGATAATAATAAAGACACTATAGTTTTAAAGTCTCCTATTAAAAAGGGAACAAGTTGGAAAGACATAAACAATACACAGTATGAAATAACTGGAGTTAACAAAAAAATCAATACTCCATCTGGAGATTACAATACACTCGAATTAACATTGGAAAAAAAGGGTTACGAGATAAAAAAATATTATGCAAAAGGATTAGGGGTAGTAAAAACCGTTACCAAGGATTTGGAATTTGAAGACCTACAAATAGTTGAAAGTCTCATTAAAGTAGAGAATATTAATCCAGATATACAATTAAATAATGCTGAGAAAATAAAGGATTTACTAAACAAGTATTTGAATGATAATCGATAATATAAAAAGCATCAAAGATACTACCAGAAAATAGCAAATTTTAACTTATAAATCCTAAATACTAAAAGCTAGTATATGTTTTTTTATCAATTTTACTATACTTTTTCTTCTTATTTTTTTCAATAACTTCTATAAAACTGTGCCTTTAATTAAGGTTGACAAATAACCCCTTTACATTTTTTAATAAAGGGGTTATTGTTATTTTTTGTTTAACTAGCTTATTTCTATCTAGCTGTCACTTTAATAAAGTTTACTGTTTTTGTAGTTTTCACAATAATATTTATTTAAATCTAACATACAATCAAATAAATCTTCTGGATCATTTCTAATAATCATTGGGTTAGTAGGTAAATAAGGCAAGTTTTTGGACACTGTACCTTCTTCTATAGTTTTCTTCATATCTTCAAGTGTATTACTAATCACCTTATACCTTTTTAAATACTGTAAATCTATTTCTTCAATATTATCTATATACTTTTTCACTATTCGTTGACATCTATTTGTTTTTCTGATGAATATTGCTTTGTCATACATATCATCACTTCCCCATTATTTAATTAGCCACTCTTTATTAACTTTTCTAAGCCGACATTATATTACTCTATTCCCTCTATTTTAAAATATTCAATTTATACTGATTATCTTATTAACCTTTCTAAAGTTTTTTTCTAATGAACTGTCCCCTTGATTATAGTCAGTATCTAGATATGTAACTTGTTCATTTAATTGTAGTCCTAGTAATTTTAATTCAATATCTCTCATTAAATCTTTATTTGCTGGATTAGATTCAAGGGTTATTTTAAAAATACCCTGCACTTTTAAGTCCTCTACAAAACCCAAATTTTAATAAGAAACTATTTTATCCCCATTCAAAACATTATTCTTCTCTGAATTTTTTCTTATATTATCAACTTCTTTAACTTTCCTATTCCCCTTCTTTGTGATTATAAGTTCTTGATTAGTTTTATGAATATCTCCCATTTTAATTGATGGACAATAGGTTTTAATTAACTTGTCTATCTTCTTTATCTCAGCTTTAGAATCTTTCCACCAATCTCTACTCCAGATTCTAATTATCTTCCATCCCCTTGATTCAAGATATCTTTGTCTATGAATATCCCTCTCTCTAGCTGATTTTGAACTATGATATGTAGCTCCATCACATTCAATCCCTAAAATATACCTAGAGGTCTTTTCATCATATATTGCTAAGTCAATTTTATATCCTGACACCCCCACCTGAGTATCTACATCGTATCCTAAATTTACTAGAGCATCATGTACCTCTATCTCAAAATCACTATCATATTTTTCTTTCTCATTTCTTTCAATGTTTGAATCTATAAAACTATTCAGTAACTTTTTAGCTTCTGACCCGTTGTTGTTAGAAATTTCCCTTACATATTGTAAATATTTTTTAAATAATTTAGGTCCTATATTTTTTGTATGATCTATTTTTAATATCTCAGGTTCAATTGAAGTAATCACATATATTTTCTTCTTAGCTCTACTTATAGCAACATTTAGCCTATTTTCGCCACCATCTTGTGATAATGCACCGAAATTAACCGATACTTTTCCATTTTCATTAGGGGCATATCCGATAGAAAAAATAACTATATCCCGTTCATCTCCCTGGACATTTTCAATATTTTTTACAAATAAACTAACATCTTCATCCCCATCTTTTCGATTAATTTCAGATGAATATATAGTCTTAAACTTTGGGTCTTCATTTGCCCTTTTCTCCAATAAATCCTCAATTAAATCTTTTTGATTAATATTAAAGGTTATGATACCTATAGTTTCATTCTCTTTTCTGTTTTCAAATATTTTTCCTATAAGCTCAACAACCTCTTCAGCTTCCACTATATTTTTTCTATCAATCCACTTACCATCCACCTTAACTCTTTCAATTGGTCTATTATCTAATGTTGTATTTATAACATTAGGAGATACTTGTAGTTTGCCATTGTAAAAAGCATAGTTAGAAAAATTAATAAGTTGATCATACTGTGATCTATAGTGATAATTTAAATGGGCTGAATCATAATTAACTTTGGCTAGATCCAATAAACTTTCCTCTTCAAAAGCAGCAGCTGTTTCAATACTCATTTCATCTTCCTCAATATCATTATATTTAGATTTAAACATTGAACTTGGTTTAAGTTGTTTATCGTCACCGGCTACAACCACCTTTTCTCCCCTATAAATAGTTGGTATAGCATTTTCTATAAATATTTGTGAAGCCTCATCAAATATGATCAAATCAAATAAGTTTGATTTCAAAGGTAAAATATCTGATACAGTCTCAGGACCTAATAACCAACAAGGAAAAACATCAAATACAATATCGCTAAACTCGGTAACATACTTACGTATAGGCCAAAGGGCTCTTTTCTTATTGGCTTGACGTTTAAATTCCCTAAAGTTTCTTTGTTCCATTGAATAGTTCATTTTTTTATTCCATTTATTTACTAACAATTCAGGAGTTAATTTATTTTTTTCATTCATAAGATTCTTTATATCCTTTGTTATTTCATTGAATCCTAAGCAATCATAAAGATGTCTTTTTTCTTCTGATTTCTCTATATCCGATATTTTTATTAAAATAATAAATTCTAACAAACTATCTATAGCCTCTTCTAATTCTTCTTTATTACTTGAATTAATAAATCCATATTCCAAAATATCTTTTTCAAGATTTCCTACTGTACTAAGGGTGTAATAGATTTTACGATAACTCTCATAGTCTTCTATTCCTTGAACTATTTTATTAAGAGTATTTGTTAGTTCTTCTGAGTTATTGAAAAATTCTTTTATTACCTTAAAATACCCTTCTTCTTTTAATATATCTTTCACTATATCTATACTTTGCCTTCCTTCAACTAATAACTTATAAAACTTCTTTATCTCTTGTTCTTTATTTTTTCCCCTTTTATTATATTCCTCTTTATTTTCAAGTTCTTTTTTCTTATTCCTACGATAGTCTAGCCAGTAACTTAAACTCCACCATCTTCCATTATTTAGAGGAACTAATAATCCACTGTTTTCTGACTTGTTTATCTCATTTACTAAATTCATCAGTTCCTTTTCAGTAATAGAGTAATCATTATTTATAAATAATTTTACAAGCTTTTCAAAGGTAGTTTTTTCTTTTCTTTTATTTAATATCTCACGGGATTTATCAACAATACCTTCTACTACATCACTTATCTCTTGAGCTTCTAAATAATCAAAGTTAGAGTCTAACTTTGAAAGCATATTATTCTTTAATTTCATATTTTTATACTCTATATAAGTATTTATAATTGATCCCCTTTTTAGTTTATCTATAGCTTCTTTTAATTCATCATATCGATAATCTTTAAACTGATTATTTTTTCTAAAGGATTTAAATAAATCATATCTTAAGTCTTCCTTAGAAATAATTTTTTTAGTTTTAGTATACATTTGTTGTAAAGTTAATCCAAACTCTCTAGGCTTATGTAAAGTTATAGCTATATCCTCTAATCTTTTTATTTCTTTATTTATTTTGTCAGATTTATCTGTTATATCCTCCTGGGGATCCATATTACTACTAATGTTAAAGTCTTCAATTACCTGAGCTACTTTCTCATAAAATGCCTTCTTCCCTTTATTAGCATCGTGTAATAAAATAACTTTAGAGTTTAAGCTAGATAGCCTATTATAAATGACATCTAAAGCAGCTCTTTTTTGAGATACCATTAAAACCCGTTTCCCCTTACATAGTGCATCAGTCACAAGATTGGCTATTGTTTGAGACTTTCCTGTTCCAGGAGGTCCATAAATAACAAGCTCGTCAGTATTGTTAACTTTATCAATAGCCTTTTCTTGACTATAATCTAAAGAAGTTAGATAATAAGTGTTTTTTTCAGATATCTTTATTTTCTCATCCTGCTTATCCTCTCTTTCTCTTACATCATCACAGCATATATCATCATCTCTATTTAATAATAATTTACTTAGTAGCTTATGATTTATATCTTTTTTCTCTAAATATTGATAATCAGTATAAATAGAATTAGATATAGGGAATTGTCCTAAGACCATATGATTTTTTAGGATTAACTCACCGATGTTATATTTAGGTAAATTTTTATTTGTGTAATCTAAAAATTTCTCTACTTTCCTTGTTCCAGTATCCTGTATCTTAATTTTATTCTCATTTAAATAATTTAAAAGTTCTTCTATTATATCATTATCAAATTCAGCTAATTTGTTAAATTCCGTATCAAAATCCTTCAATTTAATTTCATTATATTTTGCATAAGCAAAAAGAAAGACTTTATTGATTAAAATCTCTTGCCCCTTAATGTTTTGTATATACCACTTATTATTTGATTTTGATATTTTTACTGGAAAAAGTAGTATTGGGGCTCTAACAAATGTATTGTCTTGAAAACGTCCTTCAACAAAAGGATAACCTACATATAACTCATATCGACCAGATTCTTTTTCAGTGGATTTGATTTCTCTATCTAAATATTTAAGACTTGTAGAATAATCAATAAGTTTATTTACTTCCTTTTCAATCTTTTCTACTTCTTCTGTTAAGACTTTAGCTTGTGCTTCATTTATACTCTTTTTTATTTTCTCTAATTCAATTGGCTCACTATATTTTTCCTCAGCCTTTAGTAATTTTTCTTTCTTTTCTTCATCCAATCTCTTTTCTAATTTTTTGATCTCCCTAATCCTTTTTTCATAAGGATCCTCTAACATTAAGACTTTCTTTGTACTTTGATCTAACAAAGTACTAACTATATTTTCTAAAAACTCTGGTATAAACTCATTTAGCCTATACAAATCAAAGGATCTTTTCTTATATAGTTTCTTTAACACTAAACTTCTATTTCTACTACTAAGATTTATTAATCTTTCTTTATATTTACTAAAAATCGCTTTCATTTCTACCTCTCCCAACTTAAAATCACAATATCTATATAACGATATGGAAATATAACTATTTATAATTATTATATTTATACAATCTTTCTATCCTTTAAACTTCTAGTATTTATTATAAACTTACTGTAGTAATTAATTCTTCTTATCCCAATATATATTTTATTTTGACATCTTTTATCAGTAATCAACTTCCATCTGTGACTCATTAAAATATTCTTGTCATTATTTGTATTCTATATTTAACTTTATTTCTCCTTTTTTAAGAAATTATAAAATTAGTTGCTTTTTATACGATAAAAATATAAATAAAATAACTCCATTCTAGCACTAGAATGGAGTTATTTTATTTATATTGTAATTTTATTTTTTTGTTAATATCATAACAGAATTGCTTTTCCATATTGAAATTTTAAATATATTCTACCACCTCATACTCATCCTTACCTATAAACACAATAAGGGCATGTTTAATATTTTCTCTATCCTTAAACTCCCTGCTATCCACATATCCCTTCAACTCCTTTAATCCTTCCCTTTTCACTTCTTCTAATCTATTTCTTTCACTTTTCTTTAGATACTTAAGCTCTATTATCCATTCATAATTAACTTCAGGCATCCTTATATCCTTTTCTAGATAAATATCTATATATCCATTTTCCACTTCCCGTTCACTTATTGGTCTATATAGATTACTAGTTGTTAAGTATGAAAATAATACTACCTTTATATATTTTTCATCAAACTTCATAAAATCTCTATTGGATAAAACTTTAAATACATTTTTACTTATATAATCTAAAAATGGTTTAATCTCTCCATCAATGCCTATTTTCCATATCACCTTTGCAAGTTCCTCTGTTTTATCTCTTATATCATATGCTCTCTTTAAACTCTTCTCAAAGTACTCCCAAAATATCTTCTTTATTACATAGTTTGGCATTCCCAACTTAGGCTTACCATATTTAGTTCCCTTTATAGTAAGAAGCCCCATATAGAATAATAATGAAACAAAATAATCCTCATCATACATTCTATCAAAGGAAAATCTAGTGACTATATCAGCAATAATTCCTTCGTTTAATATTATTTCTTCTAATATTCTTCTATTTTCTCTATTAGATATCAATCTATTTAATCTTCCATAGTCAGTCTTTACATTATCATCTATGAGATTTTCTGGATATTCATTAAAATTCTTATATTGATTAATAAAGTATAGTACCATGTCTGGATTATATATCCTATTCTTTCCCCGCTTATTAAATAAGTATCCATTATAATTTTTTCTTAACTCTTCCCTATATTTAAATAAATCCTTTATTTCTAATCTTTCTATTATTTCATCTATTTCCCCATCGGTAAATCCCATCATCTCATTTAGATTTCTATCCATTGTAATATTTGATGCTATATTAAATCCACTAGTCAAATCATCTAACATAATAGGGGATATCCCTGTTATAAATATTCTATCTATAACACTTTCTGTACCTATCTTTACAGTTTCGTAAAAGTCCCTTACAAATCCAGCAGCTCTCACTACCTCTCTATAAAAATCATTATCTCCCATGGCTATAATATCATTTGCAAAGTGATCGTATTCATCTATTATTAAATATACCTTCTTATCTATCTTTTGAATTTCAGTTATTAATCTACTTAATATTGCTCCCACATCATTTTTCTCTTGTACTTCCCTTTCCACCTTTGATATGTCAGAAATATACTTTTGATATTTATACAAAAAGCGTATTATTGATTCTTTTAATTTTGCCTTAAATGAATCCTCTAATGCCCCTCTATCACTAGTATTAAGCCCTGAAAAATTAAATTCTAACATAAGATAGCTATTTTTAAGTTTAGTGGGATTGTTACTGATATATAAATCTTTAAATATATCATCAAACTCATCTCTATAATTCACATCATAATAATAGGACAGTATAGATAAAAATAAACTTTTCCCAAAGCGTCTTGGCCTCATAAAAAGCATATACTTACTATCATAGTTCTCTAAAACCTCTATGTATTTCGTTTTATCCACATAAAGATACCCCTGTTCCCTTAAAGTTTTAAAATCCGAAATTCCATATGGTATCTTCATTTTTTCACCTCTTTATATATTGTTGCCCTAAATATAAAAATATTATCTTCAAGCTTTCTCGTGGTCCCTTTAGTCGTTAGGAGATTCCTAATCCCTGTTAAGTTGTTGGGGGATTCGCAATCCCCCAACTTGATTACCTTTTTATCTATTATATCATAATAACCGTAGGGGCTGAATATATTCAGCCCCTAGCTCTTCCCTCTGTGGAAGAGCTAGTATCTTCCTACAAAGCCTATAAGTACACTATATCATCTAAAACTATATTTAAAAATTACTAACTGTTAATGAACTGTCCCTTGCTTATTGTAGTGCCAATGACACCCCCAACAAAGGAGAATGCAAATGCAAGATTCACTACTATTTTATACAATCTTCTAACTTCTTTCTAGTTACAAATCCATCCTAATGCCATATTTCCTAAGCCACTCTTTTCTCTCCCTATAATCAGGCATAATTTCCTCCACCAAAGCCCAGAAATTCTTTGAATGATTTAGATGGACCATATGGCACATTTCATGGACAACTATATAATCTAATACATTAGATGGAGCCATGGAACAACGCCAGTTAAAGTTTAAGTTCCTCTTTGAGCTGCAACTGGCCCACCTTTTTTTTTGCTCCTTTACTTTAACTAAGTTAGGTTTAACATTAAAATATGGTTTATAATATTCTATTTTTTCTATTACTTTCTCTAATGTCTTTTTTCTGTACCATCTTTCCATAGATTGCCTTAGCTTAGCTTGGTTATTTGTATTTGTTTCTATATAAAATTTCCCTTGATAAAGCTTTGTTATGGGTTCTTTTATATCTTTGTTCATTATAATCTGTAGTGAATAGTCCCTTCCTAAATACATAAAGGACTCTCCATTTACATATTCCTTTTTTCTTCTTCTATACTCTACATCCTTAATTTCAAATAGTTTCTTAGTTATCCATTTAGCCTTTGATTTTACTGCCATTAATATATCTGCTTCCGTAGCAGCTTTAGGAGCTTTGACTTTTATATTGTCAGGAGGCTCTATGGCTATTTCTAGTGTTTTTCTGTCTCTATATTCTACTTCAAATTCTATTGTATTTGTTCCATATTGAAATTTCAAATATATTCTACCACCTCATACTCATCCTTACCTATAAACACAATAAGGGCATGTTTGACATTTTTTCTATCCTTAAACTCCCTACTATCCACATATCCCTTTAACTGTTTTAATCCTTCCCTTTTCACTTCTTCTAATCTATTTCTTTCACTTTTCTTTAGGTACTTAAGCTCTATTATCCATTCATAATTAACTTCGGCCATTCTTATGTCCTTTTCTAGGTAAATATCTATATACCCATTTTCCACTTCCCGTTCACTTATCGGTCTATATAGATTACTAGTTGTTAAGTATGAAAATAATACTACCTTTATATATTTTTCATCAAACTTTATAAAATCCCTATTGGATAAAACTTTAAATACATTTTTACTTATATAATCTAAAAATGGTTTAATCTCTCCTTCAACCCCCATTTCCCATATGGATTTTGCAAGCTCCTCTGTTTTATCCCTTATATCATATTCTCTCTTCAAACTCTTTTCAAAGTACTCCCAAAATATCTTCTTTATTACATAGTTCGGCATGCCCAATTTAGGCTTACCATATTTAGTTCCTTTCATAGTAAGAAGCCCCATATAAAATAATAGTGAAACAAAATAATCCTCATCATACATTCTATCAAAGGAAAATCTAGTAACTATATCTGCAATAATTCCTTCGTTTAATATTATTTCGTTTAACATTCTTCTATTTTCCTCATTAGATACTAATCTATTTAATCTTCCATAATCAGTTTTTACATTATCATCTATAAGATTTTTGGGTGGTTTCTTCCTTCTCATAAACTCTTTAAAATAATATAGTACCATATCAGGATTGTAAATTCTTTCTTTACCTTCTTCATTAAATAAATATCCATTATAATATTCTTTTAATGAAACACCTATATCTTTTCTCTTTAATCCTAGGCTATCCATAATATACTCTACTTCTTCACCTGTAAAACCTAAACTTTCATTCATATCTAAATCCATTGTAATATTTGATGCTATATTAAATCCGCTGGTCAAATCATCTAACATAATAGGTGATATTCCTGTTATAAATATCCTATCTATAACACTTTCTGTACCTATCTTTACAGTTTCATAAAAATCCCTTACAAATCCAGCAGCTCTCACTACATCTCTATAAAAATCATTATCTCCCATAGCTATAATATCATTTGCGAAGTGATCGTATTCATCTATTATTAAGTACACTTTTTTATCAGTCTTGTTTACTTCCATCATCAGCAACTCTAGTATCCCTTTTATATCCTCTGTACTTTTAATTGTTTCTTCTATATCTAATATATTGTTAAAATACTCTTTATACTTATATAGAAACTTAGTAATAGACCTTTTTAACTCAGTTCTAAAAGATTTTTCTAATGACTTTTTATCATTAGTATTAAGTCCAGAAAAGTTAAATTTAAGTATAAGATAACTATTCTTAAGTTTAGTAGGACTCTTACTAATATATAAATCTTTAAATATTTCACTAAACTCATCTTTATAATTTACATCATAATAATAGGACAATGTAGATAAAAATAAACTTTTCCCAAATCTCCTTGGTCTCATAAAAAGCATATACTTACTATCATAGCTCTCTAAAACCTCTATGTATTTTGTTTTATCCACATAAAGATACCCCTGTTCCCTTAAAGTTTTAAAATCCGAAATTCCATATGGTATCTTCATTTTTTCACCTCTTTATATATTGTTGCCCTAAATATAAAATATTACCTTCAAGCTTTGTAGACTTAATTTGTTGAAGATCTTCTATGACTCTCTTGGAAAAATGTATAGTCAATTCATAATTGTAGATTTGAATTCATTGGAAGGTTTCCTATTCAGTGTTTCCTCTATTCAGTTGTTCTCCCTGTTAAGTTGTTGGAGAGATTTGTGGTCCCTTTAGTTATTGAGGGATTTGTAATCCCTGTTAAGTTATTAGGAGATTCCTAATCCCTGTTAAGTTGTTGGGGAATTCGCAACCCCTGTTAGGTTGTTGGGGGATTCGCAATCCCTGTTAGGTTGTTGGGGGATTCGCAATCCCCCAACTTGATTACCTTTTTATCCATTATATCATAATAACCGTAAGGGGCTGTCGGGAAATAGACAGTTAATAAAAAATAGTATAATGGATATCCATTATATTATTTTTTTATGCAAAAAAGAAAAAAAGGAAGGTTAAAAATAACCTTCCCATTTCCGTTATATAATAT